>CACMWO010000018.1 GCA_902617465.1 uncultured Alphaproteobacteria bacterium
ATATAATATCAATTGTATTTTTCTCATCCATCATTGTCGGGAGAAAGTCATTAAGGTAATTGATATCAAATTCCAAGTCCTCTATTCTTATTTGATCCTTAGCTTTTGTTGCGAAATCTAAAGACTCTTTCTTTTGTTTTAGTTGGGTCTTAACAATTTTGATTATATTCTCATCAGATAATTTAAGCACGTCTCTATCTAGATTCTCTTTAATTAGAAAATTTTTTAACTCAGAATAGACATACCTTGCTATTGAAAGTTTTTTCTTATCTCCGCCTTTTAAAGCACTTTTGACGTCATCAGAAATTTTTTTTGCCAAACTCATTTGAAATTCCTCTCATATAATATACTAATACACATGATTTAATATGACCGTATTAGATAATAAAACTAAGCTTAATTATCAAAACGGTTATTTAATTTATAACAAAAAATATATTTTCAAAGGTAAGTTTCTATCAAAAGATCAATTTAAAATAGCAGAAATTTGCTTCAACACTAGTATGACGGGGTATCAAGAAATACTAACTGATCCCTCATATAAATCTCAGTTTATAAATTTTACCTTTCCATTGATTGGTATTGTTGGGTGTAATAATGAAGATTACGAGTCATGGAAAATACATGCATCTGGTTTAATATGTAATGAATTATTTGAATTAAGTTCAAATTGGAGAGCACAAACAAATTTTACAAACTGGATCATAAGCCAAAATTCTTGTGCTTTTTTTGATTTAGATACTAGGGCCGTAACTAAAATTGTAAGAAATTTTGGACCAAAAAATATAATGCTATGTTCTGAGGAATATTTTGAAAACAAAGGAATAGAGCAAATTTCTAAACAAATAGATCAAAGTCTTTCTCTAGAGGAGAATGATGTAATCAAAGATTTTACATCTGAACTAAATATAAAAAAACAAGAAATAGTTAAAAAAAAGTACTCAATAGCTTTTTTAAATTTTGGAGCAAAAGACAACATTAAGAAAAACTTATACTCTAGAAATTGTAAGATTGAAGAATTTGATATGAATTTTAAAGCTAAAGATATTATTAATAAGAATTTTGATGGTTTTTTTTTAAGTAATGGCCCTGGTGATCCTAAAAAAGTATATGAAAATATAAAGCCTGAATTAAATAAATTACTAAATAAAAAAATACCCACTTTTGGTATTTGCCTAGGTCATCAAATATTGAGTTTAGCATTTAATGCCTCCACTGCTCGAATGGAAAAAGGCCATCGAGGTGGTAATCACCCTGTAAAAAACTTGGAAACAAACAAAGTTGAAATTACATCTCAAAATCACGGTTTTGTAGTTTTAGATGAAAATTTTCCCTCTAATCTTCAAATAACACATAAATCATTGTTTGATAAAACTATTGATGGCATGAGAGCAAATGATCAACCTTTGTTTTCAGTTCAATATCATCCAGAGTCTAGCCCTGGACCACATGACAGTAGATATCTTTTCGATGAATTTATAAATTTAATGGAAAAGAATGCCGGCTAGAAAAGATATATCTAAAATATTGGTTATTGGCTCTGGTCCTATAATTATAGGTCAAGCATGTGAATTTGATTACTCTGGCAGTCAAGCATGTAAGGCACTTAAAAAAGAAGGTTATGAAGTTGTTTTAATTAACTCTAATCCAGCAACTATAATGACTGACCCAGAATTCGCAGATAAAACTTATATTGAGCCTATTGATAAAGAAATTGTAAAAAAAATAATTGATAAAGAGAAACCCGATGCAATTTTACCAACAATGGGAGGTCAAACAGCTCTAAATATTATCAGAGAGTTAAACAAAGAGAATTATTTTAAAAATTGTTCAATCAAAATTTTAGGTGCTAGTCCAAGTTCTATCGATGTAGCTGAAGATAGAAAATTATTTGCCGATGCGATGTCTGAAATTGGACTCAAGACACCATTTAGTATAATAGTTGATGACAAGTCTGATCTAAATAAAATAGTTAATGAAGTAAGTTTCCCATTAATTTTAAGACCTTTTTATACTCTTGGAGGAACTGGTGGCGGTATTGTATACGACAAAGATGAATTTATAACAAAAGTCAAAAATGCTATCGATTTAAGTCCTGTATCAAAAACTCTTGTTGAAGAGTCATTAATTGGATGGAAAGAATTTGAATTTGAGGTAGTTAGAGATAATTTAGATAACTCAATAATAGTGTGTTCAATAGAGAACTTAGATCCAATGGGAGTGCATACAGGGGATAGTATTACAATAGCTCCAGCACTTACATTAACTGATAAAGAATATCAAAAACTAAGAAATCAAAGTATTGCTATTTTAAGAAAAATTGGAGTAGAGACTGGTGGTTCAAATGTCCAATTTGCAGTAAATCCAGAAAATGGAAGGATATTGATTATTGAAATGAATCCTCGAGTTAGTAGATCATCTGCATTAGCCTCTAAAGCTACAGGTTTCCCTATCGCTAAAATAGCAGCATTGTTAGCAGTTGGTTACACATTAGATGAATTAGAAAATGATATTACTGAGGTAACTCCAGCAAGTTTTGAACCAGTTATAGACTATATCGTGACCAAAATACCAAAATTTAATTTTGAAAAATTTCAAGGGACACCTAGTGAGCTAAATACTGCCATGAAATCTGTTGGTGAAATTATGTCTATAGGTAGAACTTTTAAAGAATCTCTATTAAAAGCATTCTACTCAATAGAGTCAGATAACTTTGGTTTAGATATAAGTCATGAATTACTAAATATTAAAGATGAAAATTTAAAAAATTTACTCACAAAGCAAAGACCTGATAGATTATTAATAGTTGCAGAAGCTATAAGACGTAAGATACCTTTAACTGAAATAAACGAATTAACGTATATTGATTTGTTTTTTTTGAGAGAAATAAATGAGATTATAAAAATTGAGCAACAATTAGTAAAGGCAGGAAGTAGTTTAGAAAAAAATTTATTTATTTTTGCCAAAAAAATTGGATTTTCTAATCATCATATAAGCAATTTAACAAAAATTAATATAAATGAAATTTACGACCTTCAGGAAAAAAATAACTTAAAAACAGTATTTAAAAGAGTAGACACTTGCGGAAATGAATTTGACTCTTCTACTGCATATCTTTATTCAACATTTATCTCTCAAACAAATGAATTTAGTTGTGAGTCTAGACCAACGAATAAGAAAAAGATAATTATTCTTGGCTCTGGTCCTAATAGAATAGGTCAAGGTATAGAATTTGATTATTGTTGTGTGCAAGCTGTAAAATCTTTTCAGAAACTTGGTTATGAAACAATTATGATTAATTGTAATCCTGAAACAGTCTCAACTGATTATGATACTTCAGATAAACTATATTTTGAGCCTTTGGACTTTGAATATGTTAAAAATATAATTGATAAAGAAAACGAGAAAGGTGTTGTTGAGGGTGTTATTGTCCAGTTTGGTGGTCAGACACCTTTGAGAATAGCTAATAAACTCAAAGAATATGGATATAAGATATTAGGCACATCTTTCGAAGCGATAGACATATCTGAAGACAGAGAGAGATTTCAAAAATTAATTCAAAAGGTAGGTTTAAAACAACCAAAGAGTGATATCTCTTTAGGAACAAAAGAACTTGTTACTAAATCTTCTAAGCTTAAGTTTCCTATTTTGTTAAGGCCCTCATATGTCCTGGGAGGAAGAATGATGGAAAAAATGGCAAATTTAGATGATGTACAAGATTATATTGATCAAAACTATTGGGCACTAGAAAATAATGTGATTCTAATCGATGAGTTTCTTCAGAATGCAAAAGAGGTAGATGTTGATGTATTAAGAGATAATAAGGGTAATACCATGATTGCTGGAATTATGGAACATATTGAAGAGGCTGGTATTCACTCAGGTGATAGTGCTTGTAGCATACCTCCCTTTTCTCTTAATAATAAAATTATATCAGATATAAAAAAATTTAGTATCTCTCTTGTGAATGAATTAAAAATACTAGGTTTGATGAATATTCAATATGCTATCAAAGATGATGAAATTTTTATACTTGAAGCAAACCCTAGAGCTAGTAGAACGATTCCTTTTCTGGCTAAAGCAATAGGAATACCATTTATTAAAACTGCAGCAGAATTAATCGTAGGTAAAACTCTAACTGAACAGTATCAGAATTTTGATAATAATACTTTACCTTACTTTGCAATCAAGGAGGCTGTATTTCCATTCAATAAGTTTCCAAACACTGATGTAATACTTGGCCCAGAGATGAAAAGCACTGGTGAGGTTATGGGTATAGACGAGGATTTTTATTTGGCTTACTTCAAAAGTCAAATTGGTGCAGGACAAAAACTAAATGATTTAAAAAATATATTCATCTCTGTTAAAAATGAAGATAAGCAAAGTATATCCGAGATAGCTAAATCTTTCATAGAAAATGGTTATAATTTATATACAACAAAAGGAACTCACGACTTTTTATTGAAAGAGGGAATTTCTTCAAATTTAGTTAACAAGGTGGCTGAAGGATCACCACATGTAGTAGAGTATATAAAACAAAATAAGATTGATTTAGTTATAAATACAACAGAAAAAAAACAGGCAATAATTGATAGTTTTACTATTAGGAGAACGTCTGTTGATCTTAATATTCCATATTACACCAACCTTAGAAGTGCAGAAATACTAATTAAATCACTGATTACATTGAAAAATAAGCCTATTTCCGTAAAACCTATACAAAATCATCATTCTTTTTAGTATAAAAATTCATTTGTAATAACACATAAAATTCAATATTTTCTACAACTTAATAAATATACTAATAAAATGGACAAGATACCAATGACAGAAGAGGGGCAAAAAAAACTCCTCGATGAGCTAAAACATCTTAAAACAGTTGAAAGGCCAATTATTATAAAGGCCATAGCTGATGCTAGAAGTAATGGCGACCTTTCTGAGAACGCTGAATATCATGCGGCTAGAGAAAAACAAAGCTTCATTGAAGGAAGAGTAGCTGAGATAGAGAGCATTATTGCTCAAGCAGAACTAATTGATGTATCAAAACTATCAGGAACGATTGTAAAATTTGGAGCTACTGTTTCAATTATAAACTTAGATAATGATAAAGAGTCTAAGTATCAGTTAGTTGGAGAGGTGGAAGCTGACATTGAACAAAAAAAAATATCTGTAACTAGCCCTATTGCAAGAGCTTTAATTGGAAAGAAAAAGGGTGATTATATAGAAGTATCAACACCAAGAGGTATAACTTCATACGAAATTAAGTCAGTAAGATTTAAATAATAAAATTTGAATACCTACAAAGTAATAACCATCAGTGAAGGTGCTGCTGGTATGAGAAGTCAAATAGAGGGATTAGCTAATCTAATCTCTGACTCTTATGAAAATTATGATTTAAAACTCAAATCAATTTTCAAAAATTTACCTATTGAGTTAATACCTACCAGTAGTTTTGCATATAGTAATCTATCTTTATTAAAGATTGAAAAAAATACAATTCTTATCAGTTGTGGTAAAAAAAGTATCAAAGCATCTGTTTATTTAAAAAGAAAGTTTAAGGATTTAATTTTTAATATACACATACAAGACCCAAAAATAAATTATAGGCTTTTTGATCTTATTGTTTGCCCAGAACATGATAATTTAAATTTTGATAATTGTATTTCAACTTTATTAGCCATACATAATATTAAATTCAAAAAAAATATTAGAAATAAAAATACAATAAACTTTATTATTGGTGGGCCAAATAAATATTTTAAATTTCAACAGCAAACACAAGAAAAAATTTTAAATGAAATAAAATTTTTAAGTAATAAGTTCAAAATTAATGTTATACCATCACGAAGAACACCAAGAAGGCTTATAGAAGAATTATCAAAAATTGATAATGAAAATGTTATTAACTTCAATGATCTATTTAATCCAAAGAAGTATGGTGAGCTTCTATCTGAGGGCAATTTACAAGTTGTAACTTGGGACTCAATATCCATGATATCTGAAGCTATATCCTCTGAAGCTGGTACTTTTTTATTTAAGTTTGAAGAAAAATTTTGCCCAAAAAAATATCTTAAGTTTTTTGATAAAATTACAAAGCTTAATTTTGCAAAATTTTATAATCAAAATTTAAAACCTTATGAAATCTCTATTGATGAGTATAACAAAAATCTTAAAACTAAGATCTTGAATAAGATACAATCTAATTTAAGGTTCAAATCTAATAATGCTTAAGGAATCAATATTAAATCGTTGTACAACATACTCGAACCCTTTCCCTCATTGGGAGCTAGACTCCCCTTTTACAGAAGGGCTCATAAAAGAACTTAATGATGTAGATATATCCGACGCACCTCGGTCTTTTGACGGAACAAGAGCTGCTGATGCAGGTGGAGATGGGATAGATGGCAAACTAAGAGTTTTTTTAGAGAGCGATAATTCAAAAAACTTATTAAATGGTATGGGTTTAATTGATGATTTGAGGGATAAGGATGTTATTGAGTCAATACAAGAGAAAATCAAAAAAAATTTATCAAATAGTTTTATTAGAATTGAGTACATATCAGATCGTAAAGGTTTTTGGCTTAAACCACATTTGGATATTAAAGAGAAATTAATGACAATGATGTTATTTATAAACACCTACGATGAATCAGAAAAACTTGGAACAGATTTTTATGATACTGATATGAATCTTGTTAAAACAATACCATACAAACATAACACTGGTTATTTTTTTGCCTCTGGAAATAATACTTGGCACGGACTCGAAAAAAAAGAAATTAAGGTTGAGAGAAGATGCATGCAGATAAATTATGTAACCTTCCCCACTAGTTGGCCAATAGATGGCTGATATTAATAATGTTATTATTATAGGTTCAGGACCTGCTGGATATACTGCTGCAATATACGCTGCTAGGGCTAATTTAAAGCCTATTTTAGTTAGTGGTTTTCAGCCTGGTGGTCAACTAACCATAACAACTGATGTGGAAAACTATCCAGGGTACGAAGATCCAATCCAAGGACCATGGTTAATGGAACAGATGCAAAAGCAAGCAGCACATGTTGGCACCGAAATAATCAATTCACAAGTAACAGAAGTTTTTTTAAACGAAAAAATTAAAAAATTAAATTTAGATAATGGCACGACTCTAAATACCAAAACTGTTATAATTAGCACAGGAGCACAAGCGAGATGGCTTGGTTTAGAAAATGAGGCTGAATTTCAAGGTCATGGGCTATCTGCTTGTGCAACTTGTGATGGTTTTTTCTTTAAAGATAAAGAGGTTGCTGTTATTGGTGGTGGAAATAGTGCAGCTGAGGAAGCATTATTTTTAACTAAATTTGCAACAAAAGTTTATCTTGTTCACAGAAGAGATAAACTAAGAGCTGAAAAAATATTACAAGATCGATTAAAACAAAATTCTAAAATAGAGTTTATTTGGAATAGTGAAGTAACTAAGTTTAATGGAAATGATGATTTAGAGTCAATAGACTTGTTAAATAAACAAGAAAATAAAATTTCAAATCTCAAAATAGATGGTGTATTTATTGCGATAGGTCACGATCCAGCAACACAATTATTTAAAGGTCAACTAAAAATGGATGAGGGTGGATACATTATTACTGATCCAGATAGTACAAAGACCTCGATTGAAGGAGTATTTGCTGCAGGAGATGTTAAAGATAAGATTTATAGACAGGCTGTTACTGCTGCTGGTATGGGGTGTATGGCAGCTTTAGAAGTTGAGAAGTATCTAGATTAACTTTAGCCTTGTCTGGCTTTCATTCTTGGGTTGGTTTTGTTGATTACATATAACCTACCCTTTCTTCTAACCAGTTGATTATTCTTATCTCTGGTTTTTGCTGTCTTAAGAGAACTTTTAATTTTCATAATTTAATGTATTAGTAATAAACAATAAGGCAGAAATTTATGTTAATTCATGAAAAAATCAACAAAATTAAAGAAGATTTCTCATTTTTTGATAATTGGGAAGATAAATATCAATACCTGATAGATTTAGGAAAAAAACTCCCTGACCTTGAGGATAAATATAAAACTGAGGAATATCGTGTTCAAGGATGTACATCAAATCTATGGATGGTGCCTAAAATCAATGATGGAAAAATCAACCTGTTAGGTTCAAGCGACTCTGTAATTGTAAAAGGTTTGTTTTATTTAGTTTATTTTGCTTATAACGATGAAACTCCTGAAACAATAATAAACACCCCATTATCTTTTTTTGAAGAAATTGGTCTTTCTTCCCATCTAGGTCAATCAAGATCTAACGGACTTAATTCGCTAAGAAAAAAAATAACATCTATAGCGACAGATTTATCAAATAAATAAATTTAATTGATAGTAAACTATGTTAATTTCATAAAATGAGTTTGATTAAATTAATTATTTCAATTTCATTTTTACTATTTTCTAGCAATTTATATTCTAAGGAGGATGTCATCAATTTACAACTTAAAGACGGAATCGTCAAAATAAAGACCTTTGAAGATAAGGCACCAAAGCATGTTAAACAAATAACTGATCTAGTTGCCAAAGGCAGTTACGATGGGGTAGTTTTTCACAGAGTAATAGATGGTTTTATGGCCCAAACAGGAGATGTTCAGTTTGGTAATTCAAATTCAGATAACTATGATTTAAGAAGAGCTGGTACAGGTGGTTCTGGTAACAATATTGAAGCAGAATTTAATGACATGCCACATAAAAGAGGAACTTTAAGCATGGCACGTGCACAAGATCCAAATAGTGCTGATAGTCAATTTTTTATTTGTTTCGGTGATACTCCACACTTAGACGGACAATATACTGTTTGGGGCGAGGTAATCGAAGGAATGGAGTTTGTTGATGCAATCAAAAAAGGCGATCCTATAAAAAACGGTCTGGTAGATGATCCAGATAAGATTATCAAAATGTGGATTGAATAAATTTACTTTTGAGTAATTTTTAATTCAATTCTTCTATTTTCTTTGAGATCATCTTTAGTATCTCCTGTATTAATAGGTTGATATTCGCCATAACCGTTTGCTGATAATTTGTTAGCAGGGATACCTTGTTGAATAAGAAATTTTACGACTTCAAGCGCTCTAGCATGAGATAGTTCCCAATTTGATGGAAATTGAGAGGTAGAAATAGGAATCTTATCAGTGTGACCGTCTATTTGTAAAATCCAATTTAAATCAGATGGTATTGACTCCGCAACTTCTATAATTGTTTTCGTAATGAGAGATAGTGCAACCCTACCTTCTTCTTGAATATATGCACTTCCAGAGTCAAATAAGATCTCAGATTGAAAAATAAATCTATCCCCTTTAATTTGGATATCGTCTCTATCAGCTAAAGCTTCAGATAACTTTCCAAAAAATTCTGATTTATACTTTTGTAATTTGAATAATTCACTTGTAAGTACTCTATTTAACCTATCTCCTAACTCTCCAAGTTCTATCTCATTTTGAGCTATTTCAGCTTCTTTAGACTCTAGTAAATTATTTAAAAGATTAATTTCATTACTAAGTATCTCAATATCCAAGGCTAAATTAGATATCAAATTTAGAGCCTCATTTAAATCACTTGATTGTATTGCTGACTCCTCCTCTAAACTAGATAATTTGTTTTGTAATTCTTGATTTATATTCTCTGAGGAACTTAATGATTCTAGAAGATTTTCGATTCTATTTTGTGACTCGCCAATTTGCCCTACTAGCTCACTGTTTTCTCCACCAAGTTTTATTAAATCTGATTTTAATATTTCTTGTTGTTTATTTAATTCAGAAAGATTTTGCTGAAGAGTCTCTCTGTCAGCTAAAGATAAAGATAACTCATCAGTAATTTTAGCAATTATCGTATTTAGTTTATCTATATCAAGTGCTTGGTCATTAATAATCGTATCTTGAGCTAAAATTTGAGATTGTTTGATTGATATCTCTTCATCAAGTTTTTCTATAAGATTTTGTCTATCAATTAATTCAATCTCTTTATCTGTGAGTGTTACATCTTGTTCCACAATAGTTTCGTCTTGTATAACAATTGTTTTTTCCAAACTTTGTATTTGTTCATTTTTTCCTACTACAAGATCTCCCAAATAAACTTGAGCAACTGTGAATAGTAAAACTATAAAAATTATAACCATCAAAGTAGATGCCAATACATCTACAAATCCAGGCCAAATTATATTTCCATTATCTGAACTTTGAGTTTTAGAGAGATAGCTCACTTTTTGTCTAAGTCTTTGATAGACTTGCTTACAGACTTAAGTTCTGTAATAACTTCTTTTCTTAAATCATCATTAGAACTTTTCATACCATCAACTAATTTGTCAAGCTTAGAAACAATATTTTGAGAGATGTTGGTGCTATCGGATTCTTGATTAAATTTATTTATATTAGGGCTAGATCTATAAAAAAGTCGAATTTGATTTTCACAAAATTCATAATAATTCTGCTTAATGCCTCTAGTGATTATTTCATAAAGTCCTAAAATCAATGAAGTTACCAAACCAAACAATGATGAGCTAAAGGCTATTGTCATACCAGATAAAGGTGATTTTAATCCATCTTTTAGATTATTAAAAAATGCCCCAAAATCTTGTTCTTCAACTGACAAACTATCAATAACATTTGAAACACTCCCTATAGTTAAAAGTAATCCATAAAAAGTTCCTATAAGTCCTAAAAAAATAGCTAGGTTGATAAGATATTTTGATATGTCACTACCACTTTCAACTGTGGATAAAAGATCATCTAGTATCTCATCGAGTGTTTTAGTTATACTTTTGTTAGTGGTTGTTATACCAAGATTATTTGCAATAGATTTGGTAATTGGATAGTTGTTTAAAGATGAGTCGTTTAGTTTTAATTTTCCAAATGCAACAGAATTCATGAATCTAAACTCTGAGCTTAAAGTGAATATCTTAAAGGAATACAGAAGAAAACCAATTATGAGTGTTAGAAGAATTATTCCATTTATGTAAGGATTAGCATCAAAATAATATTTAATTTCCTCATATCCAATTACTAGTATTATTACAATTAGGATTGAGAATAATAAATAAGCTAAAAAGTTTTTAGTCATTCAGCTAAAAATAAACGAATTTTGCAAATTAACAATTGGATAATTATTGAAAGTTTTAGAAATTTCTATTGTAAATTAAGTAATAATTATTTGTGCCTGGATTTACTGAATTTAAGCCTGCATTAGAAATGTGATGAGATCCTATACCAAATCTAGAATCTTTAGATATGCTGTAGAATAAATTTACTTCAGATTTAAATTGGAGAGCATTTCCTAAGTCTTTACCATCCCCATTATTGTAAATACCAGCTGATGAAGATAGGTTTAAATAAATTGAGTCTGCTCCAATATTTGTTTCAAACCCACCATAAAACATAGATGCACTTTCAGCTGTAATGAATCCACCAATCATTGGGTTAATAGTTAAAATATTAATCAAATCTATTTCATTATTAGTTATATGATAATTTAAACCAAATAAATTTGTTGTATTGTCATCATCGTAATCAAAGGTACCTCCAAAAATAGAATAACTATTTGCATTCGTAGTTATGTTTGATGAGAGAACAAAAATTATTAAGCTTAATAAATATTTTTTCATTAAAAATAATAATACATCATCAAGTTTAAAAGTAAATGGTGGGCGTGACAGGATTCGAACCTGTGACCCCTTGCGTGTCGAGCAAGTACTCTAACCAACTGAGCTACACGCCCAAAAAAATAGGGATTATACTTTTAAATTAAATTAAAAATTAGTAAATAAAAATTCCTAATTAAATTTATTTAATTGAAATACTAGTTTTATTTCATTTAATTTAAGCCAATTTAAAACAAAAAAATATATTATCAAACCCATGAGTATTTGAATGAATAAATCTACATAAATGTTCAAATCCAAAATTTTTTTAAATATCAATATTGAAGTAACCATAATAATTGCACTAAATAAAATCTTTAAAAGTTTCTTAAAATCAAAAATTAATAATTTTTCATAAAAACTTCTAAAATTTTTTCTTAAGTAAAAAATTTGAATAAATAAATTTAACCATATACTCATTGCACCTGATATCGCTAAACCCAAAACACCGAGAGGCTTATAAAGAAAAAAACATAATATAAAATTACATATAAATGTTGGGACAGCTGCTTTAACAGGATACTCAACTTTTTCATAAGAGTAAAAAACTTGATTAAAAATTCGAGCGAGCATATATCCTGGCAATGAAAAAGCGTAGACTAGTAAAATCTTAGACGTTATTAACACATCTTCATTATTAAATTCACCCCTACCAAATAATGCTCTTATAATATCTTCACTCAGAATAAAAATACCAAATGAGCTTGGGATAGCAAAAAGAAAGCAAAATATTACTGTTTCATTGAAAGCTCTCGAATTTTTACTCTCATCAGAAATATTTTTGCTCAAATAAGGCAAAAGTGTAAAAGACATAGCAACTGCAATAAGGGCAAATGGTAAGTCAATAATTCTATCAGCGTAGTAAATTTGGCTTATAGCGCCCCCGCCCACTAAAGAAGCAAATAACATTGAGATAAAAATATTTAACTGAATAATACCAGAGCCCATTAAAGAATAGAGAAATCTTCCAAAAAATTTTTTAAGTTCACTAGACAAGACTTTTATACTCTTCAATCCAATACCCCAAAATATTTTTATTGTGCTTAAATTGATAAATAAAAGAATCAATTGGGTAAAACCAGCTATTATCATTGACCAAGCGAGTGCAAAGTGAGAGTTAGATTTAAATGACACCAAAGTTGCAATCATAAAAATGTTAAGGATTACTGATAAGAAGGAAGGTAAAAAAAATTTTCCTTTCACATTCAAAACTGAACTCAACACTGATGACAGAGTCACAAATATCAAAAAAGGAAAAGTTATTATCAATAAATGATTTGCTAATAAAAATTGACTTTTATTTAATAAAAATCCTGGTGCTAAAATTGATATAACTTGCTCAGTAAAAAAAAATATTAAAAAAGATAAAAATAAAGTAATTACAAAAAAAAAATTAAAAACAATCCATATAAAATCATTTGCTGATTTTGAATTCATTTTTTCTTGGTTTACATACAAAGGAATAAATACACTATTCATCGAACCCTCAGCAAAAATTCTTCTAAATAAATTTGGTAATCTGTATGCAAAAAGGAATGCATCTGACATCAAATTGGCACCTAAATAATTTGCAAAAAGTATGTCTCTTATAAATCCGGTTAAACGAGATCCAAAAATATTTGATGAAATCTTTGAAAAATTACTGATTTTCATTGAGTTAAGGAAAACTCTTTTTCCAAAATCTCAGAAATTTTATCAGCATCGATAAAGCCTGGAATTATTTGATTTCCAATTATAGTTGCAGGTGTTCCAGTAAATTTAAATTCATCAGCGTAACTACTATGAATAGATAGAAAATCTGATACCTCTTGTGAGTTTAAATCGTTCTTTAGTATGTCAAGATCAACACCTCTTAGAAATAAGTCAGCCAAAATATCCTCCATTTTTGATTTTCTCTCATTAGAATATAAATAATTATGGACAACCTTAAATTGACCTTGCAAGGAGGCAGCTATTGCCAACTTACTCAATTCCTCTGAAAAATTCCCTAATATTGGCATCTGTATTATAACAAGTTTTAATGAGTTATCGTTCATTACATTTATTAATTCTTGATGGAATTTTTGACAATAACCACAATTATAATCAACAAATTCATATATAACTTTTGTAGAATTTGAGTCACCCAAGTACATAGGATGATATGCTAGATTTAAATTTTTTATACTTGAGATATTTTTCTGATTAGTTTTTTCTTGTTCTAATTTATTCTGCTCTAATTGATATTTTCTAAGAACGCCTAAGATATAATCTGGATTTTCCTCTATAAATTTTTTAATATTTTCATCAAATTCCTTTTTGGTAAAATAGTCATCAAAATTAATATCGTCTTTTTTTAAATAAGAGCTAAGGTCTTGTTCAATTATTTGATTTGGTTCTTCTTCAAACTGTGTATTTGCAGTATTTGATAAATCAAAATTACTTTTTTCTGAAAAAGTGTTAAAAAAATACAAAGTTGTAAGGACTATTATGGTAAATAAAAAAATCAAAAAAACTGAAAAAATATTGAATTTCTTTTTTTTAACGTAAATTCCCATGAGCAAATTATATTATTTAACTATCACTGTAGTGTAAATAATTTTAGTATATTAAGACTATTCACTTTTACATATAGAAATGAATTTACCATTTAAGTTATCTTGTTTCATTAAGCTAATATTAGAGTAATTCAAAGATTTAATTGAGTTATCAAATATGATCTCTTTTGTGATATCTGATAATGCTATACTGTGATTGTTAAACTCAAATAAATAAGGGTATCCCCATATTAAATAATATTCCATTTCTAATCGGGATAAATTACTGAAACGCTTTAGATCTTTTCGAATTTCTTGTTGATTGAGTGTTTTTCTAAATAAATCAAAATGTCTCATTATATCATTACAAAAAAAATTAAATTTATCGTTTGAATTCATCTCTAAAGCAAAATTTTTTTTAATTTTTTTCAAACCCAAAACATTAAAGATCTCCCTATAAGATTTATTCTCATTAGATAAAAAATAATCTTTAAAGGAATTAATAAGTTCCTCTTCACTATAAAGGTGACTCAAATAAAAAGGAGCTTTGACAGTATAATGAAGGCCATACTTAGATATTTCAAGACCATCAAATTTTATATTGTGCTTTAAAAGTAAATTGTCAACTTGATCAATGAATAATTTATCAGGTATCAGATAAATTGAGTAGCGAGGAAATTGAATATAATTATCCATCTGTAAGTTTACTCAATATAAATTTTTGCATTTTTGTTTCTAATAAAAATTTCATAATAAGAATTATAATAACCGTATAAATAAATCTAAAAAATAAAATACCAGAAATATGACTACCTAATAGTAAAATTAATATTGTATCTTCAATTATGCTATGACATAAACTTAAAAAAGATAAAGACAGTAAAATATCTTTCTTTGAAATATTATTTTTTCTAGACTCCTCAATTAAAAAACCTCCACCAAACGAAATCCCCAACGTTAAGCCAATTAAAATTATATTAGCTACTTTCTCAGACATTCCTAAATAGGATAAAGGAATTTTCAAAATATTAATTATGAATTTCCAAATACCAATTGCTTTAAGTATGTTAATCGTTGATATAATAAAAAATATTATTAAAAAAATCAGGAAAAAATTTTGAAGTTGTGAAATAGCCCAATCAATGTTTGAGACTGCTTCAATCGGAGCTTGTAAGATAGAATTATTAGGTTCTTTAAATAAATTGTATTTAATGAATATTAAATTTAATATTTTTCCAGCTACTACTGCATTTACAAATCTAAAAGTTAAATTAAATACCCATGAAATTCTCGACTTTTGTGCAATAGCTACTTCAATTGGTAAGCTATGTGCTATAAGTATAATTAATCCTAAAATTGTAGTTTCAGCTATTGTGTAATCAAATATCGCTTGAAGGGATGCAAAAGCAGCCAAACCTGCATATATGTTAACTAATATAGCTGCCATCCAAACTAGTCCTAATGAACCATCAATGCCAATAAAACTTGTAAATGGCTCTAAGAATTTAGCTAAAAAAGGGATTGCCCCGATAAGTTCGAGGCTTCTAATAATTATAACAACAGGGAAAATAACTTTAAATAAAATCCAAAAAATTTTACTAGTTTCTTGAAATATATTTACTAGTATTTTTTTAGATTTTTCCATTATGGTAACAATCAATTAATTTTAGTTCTTTATAAAGAAATAAATGGCAAGGACAAATAGTTTTACAATAAAAACATCAATAACAACATTATTGGTTTTAATTAGCTTTTTTTGCTTTTATTTAAGCTATTCTGATTTCGTAAATATAAACAATGAATATGCTTATATTTATGATGAAGAAGATATTAATTATTTTGATAAAAAAAAATTTCAAAAATATTATGATGTTATAAGCATTGAAAGACTTGATGACCCAATATTTGACAAAGAAAAATCAAACAAATATTTTGAAAATATAACACTTGAAAATTTATCAAATATTTTTGATAAAGACTCAATTCAAAAAATAGATAAGGATGATTTAAAAAATCTAGAAGACCCAAAACTTATTAAAGATGAAATAGATATTGTATTAGATAAAAAATTTAACGAAATAATAGTCTCCAAAGGAGATAGTTTTGCAAAAGTTTTAAAAAAAGGAGGTCTAAAAGGTAGAGATATAGACTTAGTAATACTCAACGGAAAAGAATATTATGATTTTTCTAAATTATATATTGGGGATACTGTAAAAATATTTAGCGAGTATGATGCTGAGGGCTTAAAAATTTTTGACCTAATTTATAAATACTCTGACACCAAAGAATTAATCATATCTTACCTAAATGATGATTTTATTTATGAAATTAATGAAATTCCACTGAGTTCCGAAGAAATATTTGTAACTGGGAAAATTAAATCAAGTTTATATGAAGCTATGAAAGATCAGGGTTTATCTGAAATAGTAATTAATGAAATTATCAGGATTTATAGTTTTGATGTTGATTTTCAGAGAGATATTTATGAAGGTGATAATTTTGAAATGCTGTTTGTCAAAAAGGTAAACAATGACGGTAAGACAATTCAAATCGAAGATCCAAAATACTTAATGCTCTCATCAAGAGGGACTCCATTAATTTACTATCTTTATGATAATGAAGAATTCAGCGAATATTTTGACGAAAAAGGTAAAGGAATGACAAAAAGCTTAATGAAAACTCCAATCAATGGTGCAAGGCTTAGTTCCAGTTATGGTATGAGAAAACATCCTATCTCCGGTTACAATAAAATGCATAAAGGAGTAGATTTTGCTGCTCCAACAGGAACTCCAATTTTTGCTGCTGGAAATGGTATTGTAGAATACGTAGGTAGAAATGGGGGATATGGAAAATATATTAGAATTCGTCACGATAGTACTTATAAAACAGCTTACGCGCATCTTAATGGTTATAAAAAAGGAATATCAAGTGGTGTGAGAGTTAAACAAGGTGATGTTATTGGTTATGTAGGCTCAACAGGAAAATCAACTGGACCACATTTACATTATGAAATTATTGTTAATGGAAAACAAATTAACCCAGCTACACTAAAATTACCTTCAGGGAAAAAGCTTAACGAACAACAACTAAATGAATTTAAAATATTAGTTTCTAAAATAGATGAAGAAGTTAATATTTACAAAAATAAAATAAATTAAGCTAATTGACTAGCTAAGTCGTCAAAATCAGAAGTTGGGTTACGTTCTGACTTATTATCTTTATTCAAATCATTGTCATTATTTTCAGTTTTGTCTTTAGTAATAATTTTTCTAGCAACAAAACCTCTATTTGAATTATCAGTTTGTCTAAAATAGTGTTCAGCGTGTTGAAGGTAAAACTGCTCTAATACGTCGTCACCTTGTCCCTTAGCGTCTTTTGCTTTGTTAAGATAATCGTTATATTGATCTTTTGGATTTTTTCCGTTTCTTTTAAATCCGTTTGAATTTCCATTAGCTTGTAGATATGGAGAGTCAGCAACCCCTGATCTAGATGAGTTTATTTTCCTTTGACCGCCGTAAGGCTTTCTTTTTACAAAATTTTTCATTAATTTTTCATCGATTATCTCTAAAAAAGCCCATCAATTAAAAAGTAGGGAATTTTATCTTTATCAGTCTGTCTAAATTAAGATAATCAGTTTTTTTATAAACTATTTTTACACCTTTTTCTAATAATAATTTATACATTTTTTTAGTGATAATTGGATCAATTTCAAAATAAACAATCCCTTTAAACTTTACTCTAATTAAAAAATTAATAATTTTAACGTAATAATCCATGCCTAATTTTCCACCATCAAGTGAAATTCTTGGATCATGTAAAGTCTCCTTATTTAAATTTAAATAATTTCTTGTTGGTATATATGGTGGGTTACAAACAATAAAATCAATATATTTCAGTCTATTTATTGGATAATTTTCAAATAAATTTGAATGGAATATTTTTGTTTTTTGTAGCAGTTTAAATTTTATTATATTTTTTTTGCAAGCAGTAAGAGCATTTTTGGAAACATCAATAAAATCACAAAATGCATTATCTAGCTCATCTATAATAGAAATTCCGAGGCACCCAGTCCCACAACACAAATCAAGCAACTTCAAGTGTTTTTGATTTTTATTTTTTTTACAATCAATTAATATTTGTTCAACTAATATTTCAGAGTCAGCTCTTGGATCTAAAGTGTAATCATCTGTATAGAAAATTTTTTTCCAAAAACCTTTTTCGTTGATTATTTTTGCTAATGGCTTTCCTTTTACTCTTTCATTTAGGATCTTGTTAATTAATTCTTGATCAACTTCACTATTATTAATATCTAAATTATTTTCACTATTAGATATATAAGAAATCATTATTTGGGACTCTTGCTCAGCTTGAGATCCAGAAATAGATTTTAAATTTTTAAGTAATATTTTTTTAATATCTAATTTACTTAAATAATTATTAATTAGCATTAAGTTGACTTAATTTTTCGGCTTGTTCACTGGCTGACAAAGCTGATATCATTTCATCTAATGCCTCACCAGTTAAAAATTGGTCTAATTTATAGAGCGTTAAGTTAATTCTATGATCTGATACTCTACCCTGTGGAAAATTATATGTTCTAATTCTTTCAGATCTATCTCCTGAACCAACTTGATTTTTTCTATTGGATGAAACCTCTTCTTGTTTCTTAATTCTTTCAACTTCATATAATCTAGATCGTAGAATTTTTAATGCTTTAGCTTTATTTTTATGTTGAGATCTTTCGTCTTGTTGAGTTACTACTATATTTGTAGGTAAATGTGTAATTCTTACAGCGCTATCTGTTGTATTTACCGATTGGCCTCCCGCCCCTCCCGATCTATAAACGTCTATTCTTAAATCAGTATCTTTTATCTCTAAGTCAACGTCCTCAGCTTCTGGCAAAACAGCAACAGTTGCAGCCGAAGTGTGAATCCTCCCCCCAGACTCAGTTTCTGGTATGCGTTGAACTCTGTGGACACCAGACTCATTTTTTAAAAATTTAAATACACCATCTCCTTTAATTTCTATTATTGCTTCTTTTATACCCTTCAATCCTGTCTCGCTCTTCTCCATTGGCTGAAACTTCCAACTTTTTAATGAGGAATATCGCTCATACATTCTATATAAATCTCCAGCAAATAATGCAGCCTCATCTCCTCCGGTACCAGCCCTTATTTCTAATATTACATTTTTATCATCAGCCTCATCTTTAGGCAGTAGAGCAATTAGTAATTCTTTATTTTTTATTTCTAAATCTTTTTCATACAAAGGTAATTCTTGTTTTGCTAAATTTCGGAGCTCTTCATCGTTTTCATTTTCAAGTATTTCTTTATAGCCTTTGATTTCCTTATCTATATTTTTAATGGTGTCAGATAGAGCAATAATTGGCTCCAATTTTGATAAATCTTTATTTATTTG
>CACMWO010000019.1 GCA_902617465.1 uncultured Alphaproteobacteria bacterium
TCATTACTTGGAATGGATATTACTGGTGAGGATACACCTGAAACAGGATTGATTTTAGAGCAAGGTGATGGTGACATAAAAGCTTGGCCTATACCATCATCACTTAAGTTATTGCATAGCAGCAAACCACCAAGAGGTGAGGTATTCATGAACATGTATGACATTGATGGAAAAAAACTGTTAACAGATCCAAGAAATGTTTTGGAAAATAAAATTCAAGATTTAAAAAAAAAAGGAATTAATTTTTATGCAGCATTTGAGCTAGAATTTTTTCTTGTTTCAAATGAATTGGATGAGTATGGAAAACTAAAACCAGCAAAATCTATACTTGGAAAAAGAACATCAATTAAAAAGACAGATGTATATTCAGTAGATCATCTCCATGGTATGTTACCTTTAATTGATGATATTTATGAAGCAACAAAACTTGCAAAAATAGATGCTGAAACTATTATTTCAGAGTACGCACCCGGTCAATACGAATTAACATTAAAACATCAAAAATCTTTACTAAAAGCTGCTGATGATATTTTAAGGCTAAAAAGAATTATAAGAGCACAAGCAAGAAAACATGGAGTCACTGCATGCTTTATGGCAAAACCTATGGAAAATATTTCTGGTTCTGGAATGCATTTTCATATTTCACTTTATGATCAAAAAGAAAAAAATATGTTTGCCGAAAGAAATAATGAAAAAATAAATAAAAATCTTAATTATGCACTTGGGGGTCTCTCAAAAACCATGGGTGAAAGTATGTTGATATTCGCACCAAATGCTAATAGTTGGAGGAGGTTTGTTTCAGGGTCTTATGCACCAACAAAGCCTAATTGGGGAATAGATAACAGATCAGTTGCTTTTCGAATACCAAGTAGTAATAAAAATAATAGAAGGATAGAACATAGAGTCTCAGGTGTTGATGCAAACCCATATTTAGTAGCATTAACTATAATTTCAGCAATTGAATTAGGAATTCAAAATAAAATTTCTCCAGATAAACAAACAACCGGAAATGCTTATTTAAAGAAAAATAATCAAAAATACAAAATTCCTTCTGACTGGAATTCATCAATTATGCTATCTAAGAAATCCTCTTTTTTAAAACAAACTTTAGGCCCAGAATTACATAAGGCTTTTATAGCCATTAAGGAAATGGAATATCATAAATTTGCTAGTACTATATCAGAATTAGATATTGATTTATATTTAGATGCTATTTAACTTTATCTAGAAAATCATTAAGCTCTTTTTCTTCCATTTTAATAAGATGTTTATCTTCAGGGTATACACCACTATTAAATTCATCAACAAACATCTTAAAACCTTTTATTCTTAATTCTTGTAATTCTCTCTCTTTAATTTCTAAATCTACATATTTTTTTGCATGTCGAGGATAATGACCAACGTTTGTACCAAGTATATCATTACAAAATAAATATTGTGTATCACACACATCACCACAACCCATACCCATAGTTATCATTTTAGTATTCTTTGTTATAAATTCTGCAAGCTCAACTGGTACCACCTCAACTTCTACGCAAGCCGCTCCAGCATTTTCGAGATCTTTTACTTTTTGATATACTTTGAAAGCTTCGTTTGATGTTTTTCCTACAGCTCTGTAATTAGTCCATGTTGCAATATTTGGGACTAATCCAACGTGTGCAGTTACAGGTATTCCCTCTTTTGCCATAGCTTCAATAAAGTTAATTGAGTGTGAACAATAAATAGCATCTGCTCCCATTTCCATTATTTCAAAACCTTTTTTAATTGCCTCTTGAGGAGAACTCACCAACCCATGTTTAAGACCAACAGATAAAAATGCTGTTGGAGCAACATTTCTTACATCCTTGAAATGATGATCGGGTTCACAGGAAATTATTTCAATTCCAGCTTTATAGGCAGCTTCTGCCTCTTTTGCTGTATCTATATGAGTTTGAGGCCACTTCTTTTTCCCTTTTTGACTCCATAAATCAAAAACGGTAGTTCTTTTAGCCATTGTTATTAGATGGAACGGCTACTTGTAATTCATATGAAGGGTTTTTTGCTTGTTTTAAAATAGTAGGGATGATTTCAGAGTATGCTCCCCATAAACCTTTTTTTGCAGGAGGCATCTGATCTTTAACTAATTGGTGCAGTTTAGGCAAATTATGCGATGGCACAGTAGGGAACATATGATGTTCAATATGATATTCCATCTGCCAATATAAAAAACTGAAGATCGGGTTTAAATGCATTGTTCTAGTACTATATCTGTGATCTTTAATATTATCTTTTAACCCAGTGTGTTGAGTTAATCCAAAAAGTCTTTTGAGTGTTATCCCGTAAAAGTTTGGAAGTAAAAAATATAAAACCGGCAACCAAGACTGAAAAGCAATTGACATTAAAATTAATAAGATCCAAATACCAACATGTAATCTTGAAGAGTTTATGCATTTTTGATGCTCTCTTTCAGGAATTACTTGTTTCATTACTTCTGTTTTTTTGCCTAGAGCATGAAGAATAGTCTCGTATTGAGTTGTTTTTTTAAAATTAATTATGTCAAAGAAAGGTATGAATAAACTGAAAAAGTAAAAAACATCAGTTGGTCTTCTAATTGCTATTTCAAAATCAAGTGGATCATCAAAGTAAGTATAACCATGATGACGAAAATGTGACCATCTCCATCTTACTGGTTCAAATCCATTCATATAACTTCCAATTTGATAAAAAAAGTTATTCCAATAGTTCGTTTTAAAAGCTGTTTTATGTCCTGTTTCGTGCCAAATAGGATCTGCGCAATTCCATATATTTCCATAAATTAAAAAAAATAATAAAGACCACCAAGTCCCCCATGTCATATAAGCTAAAACACCGAATACAATTAAAGACCCAAAGAAAATAAACATGTGTTTAAAACCTTGATAATCCGACTTCTTAAGAAGTTTTACAAATTCTTCTTTATCTACGTCACAATGATGCCATTTGTCTAAGTCAACTTTCATTTACAAAAAAATACCATAAACTAAAAAAAAATAAATAAGGTCAGACAAATGATCCTATTGCACCAGCTATGGCAAGAATCAAGCCTAATCTAGACAAAGACCCAGAATTTTTAATATATTTTTGATTGGGGGGTAGGCTTTTTCTAGCTGATACATATAAATGCATATTTATGAATATAGCTGTTATTAAAATTAAGCTAGCTCCAAACAATTTCATATGAAAAGCCCAACCTAAATTTAATGAGCCGTATATTGCCAATAGCAAAATTATTCCAGTAACCCACATTGTGATGATAGCTAATAAAGATAAAAATGCTAAAACCTTAAAACCTTTAGCCAAATGAGGCTCAGGAACTTTACCTTCTTTTTTATATATAGATTGTATAACAGCACTACCAATACCTCCTCCTCCAGCAATAAACAGAGATATAAGATGAAGAAACTTACAAATGTATACAATCATACAAAAAAAATATCATAATTTAATATTTATGAGTTAATATATTTTTAAAAGTTGATTAAAAAAAAGATTGTCACGATAGTCGGTGCTGGCGTCATTGGCGCTGGATGGGCTGCTAGAATGCTAGCATGTGGTCTAATAGTTAATGCTTATGACCCAAGTGTTAAGGCAAGAAAGCAACTATTATCAAATACCAAAACAGCTTTAAAGAGCCTTCAAAGATTAGGTTTAAATAAAAATGCAAAACTTAGTAATTTGAAAATTTATTCTGATCTCAGAGAGTCTCTTCATTCAACCACCTTTGTCCAAGAAAATGCTCCAGAGAATGAAAAATTAAAGAAGAAACTTCTCAAAGATATAGATAAATTATTGCCAAAAAATATAATCATTGCGTCTAGTTCATCAGGACTTTTGCCTACAAGAATTCAATCTTTATGTAATTATCCAGAAAGAGTTTGTATAGGACATCCATTTAACCCTGTATATTTATTACCTCTTGTCGAGTTGGTATCAGGAAAGCAAACAAAGAAAAACACAATTACCAGAGCTAAGAAGTTTTACGAGGGAATAGGAATGAAGCCTTTGATTGTAAAAAAAGAAATTGAGGGTTATATATCTGATCGCTTACAGGAAGCTCTTTGGAGAGAGGCACTTTACATAATTAAAGATGGCATTGCTTCAACTCAAGATGTTGACGATGCGATTGTTTATGGACCTGGATTACGATGGTCTTTTATGGGTGTTTGTCTAACTTTTCATCTTGCAGGAGGGCAAACTGGTATGAAACACATGTTAGAGCAGTTTGGACCTGCTCTTAAATTACCTTGGACTAAATTAAAGGCGCCAAAACTTGATGCAAAGCTAAAAAAATTAATGATTTCAGGTACAAAAAAACAGGCAGGAAAATACACTATTAAAGATCTAGAGGTGCAAAGAGATATTTTTTTGATTGAAATCATGAAAACTTTGAATAAATATCAAAGAAATAATTTTCCTAATTGGAATAAAACATTTAATAAATTTTAATATGAGCGAAAATCTTTCAATTAAAACAATCGATAAAAATAACAAGTCTATTTTGGTCGATTGGAGTGATGGTTTTAAAAGTAAATATAATTTCTTATGGTTGAGAGATAATTGTCCCTCTGAAGTGCATCCAACAGCTCGTGAACGAACTTTTAATTTGCTTGATGTATCTGAAGATATTCACCCTAAAAATTACTCTCTAAATAGTGAAGGTAATCTTGAGATTGAATGGAGTGAGGGAGGACATAAAAGTGTTTATGAGAGAGATTGGTTGAGACATAATTGTTATTCTTTAAAACACAGTCGAGAGTACGTTTCACCATATAGGATTTGGGATAAATCCATGCAAGATAGATTTACTGATATTCAAATAGATTACAGCGAAATAATTAGTAGTGATGATGGTTTAAAAAAGTGGTTACAGCAACTACATTTTTTTGGTATTTCAATTGTTAAAAATGCTCCAACAGATGTAAATTCTGGTTTTGATATCCTGAAAAATATAAGTCACACTCGAGAAACTTTTTTTAAAACACCATTCGAGGTCATTGATATACCTAACCCTAATAATTCAGCTTATACTGCTGCAGGTCTAAGAAATCATATTGATTTACCATATTATGAGATAGCTCCAGGATATCAGTTTCTTCACTGCTTAATAAATAATGCTACTGGGGGTGAGTCAGTTGCTGTAGATGGTTTTAAGGTAATTGATTATTTAAAAAATAATCACCCAAATGATTATGACGTACTACTTAATACGTCTGTAAAATTTGTAAATAGAGACTACACAACTAATACAATTAGAGTAATGCATAAACCTATAATAACTCTTGATCACAATAATGATTATAATGATATTAGGTTCAGCGTTGCCTATATGGGAGTTATGGACTGCCATCCTGATCAAATGGATCATTTTTACTCAGCATACAGAAAGCTTTTAAGCTTACTTCATGACCAGAGATTTGAAATTAACTTTCGTATGCAAGCCGGAGATATTTTTAGTTTTAATAATCGAAGAGTGTTACATGGTAGAAAAGAATATGATGCTAATTCTGGAGAAAGGCACCTTCAAGGTTATTATATGGATAGAGATGAAATCTTGGGTCGCTTAAATTATATTGAAAATTTAAATCCTTAAATTTAATAAAAATTAAAATAAAAAATTCAAGAGTTGTTCAAAGATTACAGCAGTATAAATACAAAAAATTTATTAGGATTAGTTATTTCAAAGGGTAAAAGGAGCAATAGATAATGAAAAAAAATTAGTTAAGTAATGTCTTAAATTACTTACATTGGTGGCTTCATCTTTTTAACCTCCATCCTTAAACCTATCCTCTAGGTGATTCTATCTTATCAAATAAATTGGATTTTGTATTTTTTAATTTGTGAATATTATGAAAACTTTATTTTACACAATGTTCATTGTCCCAAAATTTATTAACTTTTGGCATTATTAATGGCAGTTTAGCAATAACAGTAGGTCCAAATTTTTCTATATCTCCAGTTGCAAGAACGTAATTACCCATATTAATTTCGTTGAAAACTTTAATGTAGTATGAACCTGGTTCGTAAGTTACTGTACTTTTAAAATCTTCACCGATTTGTGGTCCTATCCAATACCATTTTTTACCATAGGGCTCATACCATTCCCACCACTCAAAATTTTGACCATCAACTTCCTCGATGACACTTAACTCAAGGTCTTTACCTTCTAAAATACTAAATGAGAACTTTCTAAATGTATTACAATCATCAATTTTTGGAACAGTAATACCAACATAAAAATTAAATTTCTGATCAGAATTTATTAAGTAATAATGTGGATCACCATTTAATTTAGAGTATATTGCTTTTGATATTTCTGGTTTTTCTATTAGATATGCCTCATTAGGTTTATTTGGGTTTGAGTCATTAATTACAGGTTGATGAGCATAGGATAATGAACAAAAGGTAATTAAAATAAAAACACTAAAAAATTTCATAGTATAATTTACACTATTATTTTATATGAGGCGAATATGATCTATGAAAAACAATTAATTTTGTTATAAATCAAACTTTATCATGAATTTTGAACAAGCAAGATCAAATATGGTTCTTAATCAACTAAGAGCTAATCGTATTAAAAACTCGTCTTTAATTGAAAAAATTGAATTATTTCCAAGAGAAAACTTGTATCCAAAACCTTATAAACATTTAGCTTATTCTGATAAAATTATATTTTTAGATGATGGTCGCTTTATTCTACCTCCTTTAACATCATTTCATTTATTACAAGCTTTGGGAGAGATTGATGACGAGAGTATTTTAGAAATTGGCTCTGGTTTTGGTACATCAACATCTATTATAAATAAATTTTCCTCTAATATTGACTGTATAGAGTCTTCTATACAAATGACCGAAGTTTTCAAAGATAGTATTAAAGAAGGTTTGTTCAATGCCTCTTTATTAGATTTAACGATAGAGGAATTTTTCAATAACAAAAAGCCAAATATTAAAAAATACCAAAAGATTATTATTAATGGTTCACTTGATGAAGAGCCCATAAATATTATTAAAAATGCATCAGATAACGCAGAAATAGTTTGTATAATTGATAACCAAGATTTTAAACATAAGATTGTTAAATATATAAAAGTAGGAGGCAAATCAAATAAGTTTGTTATAGATGAAGCTTCTTCTTCTTATATTTATAAATATGTTCAATTCGAACCATTTGTTTTTTAGCAAATGGATGAATTTCAAAATAAAAAAGAATATGAAAATGAAATTTATCAGCTTTGGTTAGATAAAGAATGTTTTAAACCTAAATACAATTTTGATAAAAACTTTTCTATTTGTATACCTCCCCCAAATGTAACAGGATCTCTGCATATGGGGCATGCACTTAATAACACTATTCAGGATATTTTAACAAGATATCACCGAATGAATGGCTTTAATACTCTATGGCAACCAGGAACGGACCATGCAGGCATAGCGACACAAATGGTTGTAGAAAGAAACTTAGCTGAGAAAAATATTTATCGTAAAGATCTCACAAGAGAAGAGTTCATTGAAAAAATATGGGAGTGGAGAGAATATTCGGGCTCCACAATCATAAATCAATTAAAAAGGCTTGGTAGTTCATGTGATTGGTCAAGGGAAAGATTTACGATGGATGATGGATTGTCATCTGCAGTTAGAAAGGTCTTTGTTAAATTATATACAGAAGGGTTGATATATAAAGATCAAGCTCTTGTGAATTGGGATACCAAATTTAAAACAGCTATTTCTGATTTAGAGGTTGTTCCTACAGATGTAAGCACCCAAATTTATTATATAAAATATCCTAGCTCTAATTCTGAGAGTATAACTGTAGCAACAGTCAGGCCAGAAACAATTTTTGGTGATGTTGCCATAGCAGTTAACCCCAATGACAGTAGATATAATTCATTAAAAAAAGAAACTTTTACTATTCCTTTAACATCAAGATCTATTCCACTCATATTTGATGAATATTCTGATCCCGAAATGGGAAGTGGCGCAGTTAAAATTACTCCAGCACACGATTTTAACGATTTTGAAATCGGTAAAAGGCACAACTTAGAATTATTAAATATACTTAACGAGGATGGATCATTGAACGAAAATTGTCCAAAAGAATTTCAGGGTTTAGATCGATTTGAGGCAAGAAAAAAAGTTGTTCACTTGCTAAAAGAGAAAGGTTTTTTAGAAAAAATTGAAGATTATAAAACTACAATACCATATGGTGATCGCTCGAACACTGTTGTCGAACCTTTTTTAACTCATCAGTGGTTTTGTAATGCTGAAGAATTAGCAAAACAAGCAATGAAAGTTGTCAAAGACGGTGATACAAAATTTTTTCCCTCAAATTGGGAGAAAACATACTTTCAATGGATGGAGAATATAAGACCATGGTGTATTTCTCGACAAATATGGTGGGGACATCAAATTCCAGTTTGGTATGGTCCTGATGGAAAAGAATTTTGTGCAGAAACTGAAGAAGAAGCAAAAAATTTAGCTGTAGACTTTTATAAAGCAGATAAAATAATTTTAAAAAGAGATCAAGACGTCTTAGACACCTGGTTCTCCTCAGCTCTTTGGCCTTTCTCTACATTGGGATGGCCAAATAAAGAACAAACATTAGATACATTTTACCCTAATTCTGTACTAGTTACGGGTTTTGATATCATCTTTTTCTGGGTTGCCCGCATGATGATGATGGGTAATAAATTTATGTCAGAAACACCTTTTAAAACTGTTTATGTTCATGCTCTTGTTCGTGATGAAAAAGGTCAAAAAATGTCAAAATCAAAAGGTAATGTCATAGATCCTTTAGAAATAATTGACAAGTATGGTGCAGATACACTTCGCTTTACTCTAACATCATTAAATACACCTGGAAGGGATGTAAGGTTAAGTGAGCAACGCATAGCTGGTTATAGAAACTTCGTTACTAAAATCACCAATGCCTACAAGTTTGCTGAATTTAAAGGAATTTATCCATTTACAGATGATGTCAAAGTTAACCCTAACCATATTTTTAATATCTGGATTATAAATGAGTTTCAAGAGTTATATAAAAAAGTTCAAGAAAATTATGAGAAATACTATTTTCATGAAGTAGCTAATCAACTATATCATTTTACATGGCATACTTTTTGTGACTGGTATATTGAACTTTCTAAAAATCTTTTAGACGACAATCAATTTAGAGATGAAACCAAACAAACTTTTCATTTAGTATTTAATTCTTTACTGCAACTTTTACATCCAGTGATTCCTTTTATCACTGAAAAATTGTGGGGTAAAAATAATAAAGATATCTTGATGAGTCATCAGTGGGACTATATTGATCAAAAAACTGAGAGTGAACATGTATCTAAAACAAAGTTATTTATTGATTTTATAGAGGAATACAGGTCAATAGAAAAACTTTTTGAAATCAAAAAAGAAGATAATGTAGAAATTTTTTCTAAAAACCAATTAATTCAGACAATTTTAGAAGACAATAAAAAAACATTTGAATTTTTAACAAGAAAAAAACTTTCATCATCCCATAAAGACAATAGTGTTACTTTACCTTTTAAAGAGTTTGATTTCGAAATTTCTACTAGCCAAATTGATAAATCTAAAATCAAAGAAAAACTTCAAGGAAATAAAAGCTCTTTGGAAGAAGAAAAAAATACGATTGATAAAAATTTATCAAATGAAAATTTTGTATCAAAAGCTCCAAAAGATCTCATTGATCAAAATAAAGAAAGACAAAGTTCAATTAATATGGAATTGTCTAAAATAGATAGTATATTAATGAATATTCAATAATGGTTGATAAAAGCAAATTACCAAGTAGACATGTTTCTGTAGGTCCTAAAAGTGCACCACATAGAGCCTTTTATTATGCTATGGGCATTACCGAAGAACAGATTAAACAACCTTTTGTCGGTGTTGTAACCACATGGAATGAGTCTGCCCCTTGCAATATTTCACTTTCTCGCCAAGCTCAATCAGCAAAAAAAGGTGTGTGGGATGCAAAAGGTACACCAAGAGAATTTACCACCATTACTGTTACTGATGGTATAGCTATGGGTCATGAGGGAATGAAATCTTCTTTAACTAGTAGGGAGATTATAGCTGACTCAACTGAACTTTCTGTAAGAGGGCACTGTTATGATGCATTAGTTGGTTTAGCTGGGTGTGATAAATCTTTGCCAGGTTTAATGATGGCAATGCTAAGACTTAATGTGCCATCTGTATTTATGTACGGTGGATCTATATTACCAGGTGTTTATAAGGATAAGGACGTAACTATAGTAGATGTTTTTGAAGCTGTTGGAAAACATTCAACAGGAAAGATTTCAGACCAAGAACTCCATGACATTGAATGTGTTGCCTGTCCATCTGCTGGATCCTGTGGCGGACAGTTCACCGCAAATACCATGGCATGCGTTTCAGAGACTATTGGTTTAGCACTTCCAGGTTCTGCTATGACACCAGCTCCCTATGAAAGTAGAGATAAATACGCTTATGAAAGTGGAAGAGTGGTTATGGAATTAATCGAAAAAAACTTGAGACCTAGGGATATTGTTACAAAACAATCACTAATTAATGCGGCAGTGGTTGTTTCAGCATCAGGTGGATCAACCAACGCAGGTTTACATCTACCTGCTATGGCTCATGAAGCTGGTATTGAATTTACTTTGGAAGATGTCTGTAATATTTTCCAATCAACACCTTATATAGGTAATTTAGCCCCTGGGGGGAAATATGTAGCTAAAGATTTATATGAAGTTGGTGGCGTTCCTGTTCTAATTAAAGCACTCATTGATGGCGGGTTGATTGATGGATCATGCATGACTGTTACTGGAAAAACGTTAGCTGAAAATGTAAAAGATGTGGAGTTACCAAAAAATCAAGATGTTGTTTATCCTGTCAGTAGCCCAATAACTAAAACAGGCGGCGTGGTAGGTTTGAAAGGCTCACTGGCTCCAGATGGTGCAATCGTAAAAATAGCTGGACTTAAAAAATTACAGTTCAAAGGAAAGGCAATTTGCTTTGATAGAGAAGAACATGCTCTAGACGCTGTCTTAAATGGTAAAATTAAACCTGGTCATATTGTTATTATAAGATACGAGGGTCCAAAAGGAGGTCCAGGTATGAGAGAAATGCTATCTACCACTAGTGCCCTTTACGGACAAGATCTTGGCGAAGAGGTAGCTTTAATTACTGACGGAAGGTTCTCTGGAGGTACACGAGGTTTTTGTATTGGCCATGTAGGTCCGGAGGCTTATGATTGCGGACCTATAGCGCTAGTTGAAGATGGTGATGAAATAGAAATTGATGCAGAGAAAAATTTACTAAATTTGAATGTAGACGAAAAAACGTTATCCGATAGAAAAACTAAATGGGTTAATAAAGAACCAGAGTTTATGTCAGGTACTCTATGGAAATACATGAAAACTGTTGGTCCTGCAAACCTTGGGGCAGTTACACACCCTGGTGGAAAATTAGAAAAAAAGATTTATTCAGATATTTAAATCTATAAGAATAGGGCAATGATCAGAGGGTCTATCCATATCGCGATATTCTTTTAATACTTTTAGTTTCATTATTTTACTTTTCAAAAATGGAGATAAAAGAAAGAAGTCTATTCTTATTCCATCCTCTTTTCCAAATTTGTAAGTTTTATAATCAAAAAAAGTATAACTTTGTTTTTTTGGAGTAGTCTTGAACACATCAATTAGATCTAGATTTATTAATTTATAGAATTCTTTTCTAGATTGAGGTTGTGCTAGAGCATCATTTTTATATTTTTTAATATCATGAGCATCTTCATCATCTGGAATAACATTAAAATCTCCCATTAATAAAATTTCATATTCGTTTTTTAGTATTTCTATTTCTCTATAAAGTAACTTCATCCATTCAAGCTTATTTGTAAATTTGTCTGTATCTATAGGATTTCCATTAGGAAAATAACAATTGAGGATTGCTAAATTTTTATCTTTTATAATAACTGTATTGTTTCTTGCTTGTGTTATATTTAACTTCTTTAAAGGATTTTCACTTAATACAATCTCTCTTTTACAAGAAATACTTACCCCATTATAGCTTTTTTGAGTTTCAGCAACTGTTTTCAATGAAAATTGATTAAAAAAATTTTCTACGTATTCTTTATCTAATATCTTCAGTTCTTGTAAGCAAATTATATCTGGAGCTTCTGATTTTACTATTTTTTCTAAAAGTGGTTCTCGCGCTCTTAAAGAATTTACATTCCAACTAATAATTTTCACAATTAAACGCTAAATGATGTGCCACAGCCACAAGAATTTTTAGCATTAGGATTTGAAATAGAGAAACTAGAACCTATCAATTCATCTTTATAATCTAATTCAGACTCGTTTATGAAAGTCATTGAATTCTTGTCAATCAAAATTTGTAAATCTTTAAAATTAAATACATGATCTTTGGTTTCATTAATTACATTTTCACTTTTAAATACGTACTGAAAGCCAGAACATCCACCACCTTTGACTCTGATTCTAAAATATTTCATATTTTGATCTTTTAGAACTTCTTGAATTTTATTTATAGCTTTATCTGTTATATTAATACTTCCCATATGTTCAGTAATTTATCAGCTTTACCAGAAAATTCAAAAGGAAGACTTCACGATGAAATAAATGATCATCGATCACTCTACGAAAGAGATAGAGACAGAATTTATCACTCAACAGCCTTTAGAAAACTAAAAGATAAAACACAAGTATTTATGTTTGAAAAAGGTGACTATTATAGAAATAGACTAACACATACTCTAGAGGTGTCTCAGATAGCAAGATCTATAAGTAGAAAATTGTCTTTAAATGAAGATCTCACAGAATGTATAGCACTATCTCATGATTTAGGTCATAGTCCTTTTGGTCATGTGGGCGAAGAAATAATTACTCAAGAATTAGATGCAAATTTTAACCATAATTATCAATCTTTTAGACAAATTACATTATTAGAAAAGAGATATATAAATTTTGATGGTTTAAATTTAACTTGGGAAACAATAGATGGCTTAATAAAGCATAATGGAAAAATAAATGAAACAAATAGAAACTACGACTTATCAAAAAATTTTAAATTTGATTTAAATAAGAATCCCTCATTAGAGGCTCAAATCGCATCCTTGTCTGATGATATAGCTTACATTGCTCATGATTTCGATGATGCTTTAAGATCAGGTATTCTGACAATATCAAGTTTAGCTGAAAATAAAGAACAATTTAATTTTATTGATTTTTCATACATTGCAAATTTAGATAAAAGTATTGCAAGAAATTACTTTTCAAGGTCCATTATGAACTACTTAATTTTGGATCTTCTTAATGAAACTGAAAATACTCTTTCTAATAATTCACAAATACGATCAATTGAAGATGTGATAACAAACACAAATTTTTTAGTTAAGTTTAGCCCTCCAGTATTAGATAAAGTAAAATTTCTTAAAAATTTTCTATTCGAATTTTTTTACACATCTGATTTTGTATATAAAAATAGAACGCAAGCAGAAAAAATTTTAGTATCTATAATAAAATTATTAAATAATGATACCTCTGTACTTCCATCTAAATGGAAAGAAAAATTACAAAATGATACAGATAAGCAACAAATTATAGTCGATTATGTATGTGGTATGACAGATCAGTATGCTATAAATTTCTATAAAAAATATGTTACATAATTTAAAAAAATCTCTGTTTGAAATATTAATTAAAATTGATAAGAACGTTAGTATTGACTTTGAAGATGTTGAAGTTGAAACACTTTTTGACAAAAAAGGCGATTTTACAACTAATGCTGCTCTAAAATTTTCAAAAATATTTGGAAAAAATCCAAATCAATTAGCAGATATTATTTTAAAAGGTATTAAGTTAAATAATTTTGAAAAAGTAGAAATTGCTGGACCAGGTTTTATAAATTTTTTTCTTAAGGATGAAAGTTTTAATCCTCAATTATTCAATTATGAAAAAGAATTTACAGAAAATCAAAAGGTAAATATCGAATTTGTATCTGCAAATCCAACAGGCCCTTTACACTTAGCTCATGGAAGAGGTGCTGTTGTTGGAGATATTTTATCTAATTTATTTGAGTATTTTGGACATCCTGTAACTCGTGAATATTATGTAAATAACACAGGAAATCAAATTAATGAATTTCTATCTTCAATACTTTATTCAATTTCACATACATATAATCTAAATCTTAATGAAAAACAATTTTACAAAGGTGATTACATTAATGATATAGCAAAGAACTGTTACGAAAAATTTAAACCACTATTTGATAATAAGCTAAGCTTTGATGAGAAAAACATTATAGTAAATTATGCTATAGAAAATCTAGTCAATCAGACGCTTCAAACACTTGGCACAGCAGGGATTAATTTCGATCAAATTTCATATGAAACAACTATTATGGATAAGGGTCATCTCCCATTAATTCTTGAAAAATTTAAGCAAAAAGATCTAACATACGAAGGTCAATTAAATGCCCCTAAAGATTATACGGGCACCTTAAAGGATAATCAGCTAACAATATTTAAATCAACTCTTTTTGAGGATGATGAAGATAGAGCGTTAACTAAAAATGATGGCACTCCCACTTATTTTGCAAATGATATTGCTTATCATGAAGATAAATTTCAAAGAGGATTCAATAAATTAATAAATATATGGGGTGCAGATCATTTAGGATATCTCAAAAGATTGTCATCAGCGATAACTTCTTTACATCCAAAAATTGATTTTTCAGTTGTTTTTTGTCAAATTGTTAATTTAAAACGCGATAATAAAATACAAAAACTCTCAAAAAGAGAGGGTAACATTTTTGAACTGAAAAATTTAATAGATGAAATAGGAATTGATAATTTTAGATATTTCATGTCTTACAGAAAAAATGATACTCACATGGATTTAGACATAGATTTAATTAAGAGAGAGAATAAGGAAA
>CACMWO010000020.1 GCA_902617465.1 uncultured Alphaproteobacteria bacterium
CAATGATGAATGCGTTGAATATTATAGCCAGGGTAAATCAGCAATGGTAATGAATTGGAGTAGTAGAGCACATTTGTTTGAACTAAATGAGGCTTCACCCGCATACAAGAAAACTGGTTATTTACCTAGGCCAGCTGGAAATTCATCTTTTCAAGTATCTCCAATAGGTGGGTTTTCGTTGGGTATACCTTCAAATATCTCTCCTGAAAAAATACCTTTTGTTATGAAAAATATTCGAAATTTTGTCTCTCCTGAGTTTATAAAATATTATATCGAACATGGCAGTTTATCATCTCCCGTTTTTAGTGTCGTTAATGATCCTGAAGTAAGAGCTCTAAGTCCAATATTTAATGAAATTGATAAAATGGAAAAGGAGGAAAAAATTATAGAGTGGGCAAGATATCCTCTACCGACCTATTCAAATATTATTGAAGATGTTGGTCATAAAATTTATGAGTATATTTTTTTGAATAAGGATTTGGAAGCTACACTAAAAAGTTGTCAACAAAGTGCCGAAAAATATTTAAATTAAATTATTTTATTTCCATTTTTTCTGCGGGCTGAGGTGGTGCAAAAGGATACCCTCCCCACACCGACTGATCAAAGTTTACAACAGAACCTGTCATCATACCTGAGTCATCAGATGCTAAAAATGTTACTGCTTTAGCTACCTCCTTTGGATCAAGCAATCTTCCAAATGGTTGAGCTTTACCAGCATCTTCTAGCCAATTTTCTGAGGCGCCATGATATTTTGTTTGAATCTCATGCTCTCCATCCGAAGCCATCCAACCAATATTTAATTGATTAACTCTTATTTTATTTTTTAATAATGCGAATGCTGTATTTCTAGTTAATGTTGCAAGAGCCCCCTTTGATACACAATAAGTTGATATGAATGGTTGGCCAGTCATAGCTGCTACAGATCCAATATTAATTATTGAACCCTCTATGTTTTGTTCAATCATAATTTTCACAGTATCTTGAATTAAAAAATAAGGACCTTTTAAGTTGGTACCGATCATTTTATCGAATAATTCTTCGCTCGTATTAACAATATCTCCCCTATCAGTAATACCGGCAGCGTTAACAAGAACATCCAATCTCCCAAATTCTTGTTTGGCAACTGAAACTGCATTTCTACACTCTTGGACCTCTCCTAGGTCTGTTTTTACAAAAATTACTTTACACCCAGTTTCATCTTGAATTTTTTTTGCTACCTCATTTCCTTTATCTTCTTTTCTACCAATTGTGACAACACCTTCAGCTCCGCTATCAGCAAAATTTTTTGCGATTGCTGCCCCTAAACCTTGTGTTCCTCCAGTAACTAGTGCAAACTTTCCCTTAATAATATTCATCTCTATAATCCTCTATCTCATATCCATACATACTTAAGCACTCTACAAGTTCTTTATTTCCAATTTTAGCGTATTCAAATGGGTTTGCTTTGGCAGGATCTTGCTCTGCCTCGACAATGAACCATCCCTCGTAGTTATTATTTGATAATGTCTCAACTACTTCCTTAAAATTAATATTTCCATCTCCAGGTACTGTGAAAGCCCCTTCTAACACAAAATCTAAAAAACTTTTTTTTGATCGATCTAAATCATTTACAACCTTTGAACGAATGTCTTTAGCATGAAAGTGATTTATTCTTTTTGCATATTTATTTATTACTCTCAAAGAGTTGCCTCCTGCAAAGGTCATATGGCCTGTGTCAAATAAGATTTTTACTGCCTCACCTGTGTGGTTCATCAATTTATCAAGTTCATCCTCAGTCTCAATCGCTGTACCCATGTGATGATGAAATGAAATTGGCACACCAAAATCTGCGCAAAATTCTGCAAATAATGTTAGTTTTCTTCCATACTCTCTAAAGTCCTCACTGTGTATTTTTCTTTTTGTGTTTAAAGGAGCATGTCTAATATTTTGGATAGTTCCAGATGTTTCTCCATATGCTAAAACTGCTGCGCCTAGGTCTCTGAAGAGAGTGAGTTGTTGAAGGACTTTATCTTTTTCATTTTCTAGGTCATTATCGAGCACAGTTCCTGAATACCACCCTGATGCAAGGTATAATTTGTGATTTTTTAAAATTGGACCAAGTTTTTCAGGAGTTTTTGGAAATTTTCCACCTGTTTCCACACCTGTAAATCCAGCAAGTTTTGACTCACTAAGACAGGTATCCAAAGAAGTCTCTCCTCCAAGTTCAGGTAAATCATCATTTGACCATGCTATGGGTGCTATTCCCAATTTTGCTTTCATAAACCCCTCCTCAAGAAAGATTATAAATAAATAAACCATTTAAAGAATACTTAAATTTTATTCAAAATGAATTTTTTTTTATTTTTTAAATTAAAAGAATACTATACTTCTGTGATATGAAAAAAGTCAGTATTGCAGTTATTGGGTGCGGGCGTATTGGCCAAATGCATGCTAAGAATATTCAAATTCATGAACAGACAAATTTAGTATGCATTTATGACCCAAATGAAGAATTTGCAAAAAAAGTATCAAATGATTTAAGCGTACTTGCTGTGAAAAGTGTTGACGATATTTTTAACAATAATGATATTGATGCTGTTCTTATATCTTCCCCAACAAATACACATATTGATTTCATAGAAAGATCCGTTGCATCAAAGAAACCTGTTTTGTGTGAGAAACCTATTGACCTCGATATAAAAAAAGTAAATGAGTTTTCAAAAAGACTTGAAGGTAATAAAGTTCCAATACAATTAGGCTTTAATAGAAGATTTGATCCTGGTCATCAGGCTGCAAAAAAATCTTATATTGATGGTGAAATTGGTGAGCTTCATCAATGTCTGATTACATCTAGAGATCCTGGTCTGCCGAGTTGGGATTATTTAAAAGTGTCTGGTGGGCAATTTAGAGATATGACAATTCATGATTTTGATTTAGCCCGTTTTATGCTTGGTGAAGAACCAGTTAAAGTATTTGCAATTTCTAATGCTTTAATAGATCCAAAAATAAAATCTGAATTAAATGATAGTGACACCTTGATGATTATAATGGAAACAGCCTCGGGGAAACAATGTCACATAAACAACTCTAGATCAGCAACTTATGGATACGATCAAAGAGTTGAGTTGTTTGGAAGTAAAGGGATGGTTATATCTGAAAATAGAAAGCCACATGAATTGAAAAAATATAATTCTGAGTTTGTTGATAAGAGTGAGCCCTATTTAAATTTTTTTATTGAGAGATACCAAGAGTCTTATATGAATTCTATTAGCTCATTTGTCGAAACAATTTTGGAAAAAAAGCCTGTATCTGTTGGCTTTGAGGACGGAAGAAGAGCTCTTCTCTTAGCTGAAACTGCCTATAAATCTGTCAAAAGTGGGAGGATGGAATATATTGATTAAATTTATGCATTTATTCATGAATAATAAATAATTGTTATAATTATATTTTTAAATAATTTTAGTATCTAACACTCAATGATTGAAAACAAAGTAAAAACTAAATGGCAAAAAAAAGAAATAGTTCTAAATAGTTTTTTATCAATACCCAATACTTTTACTGCTGAAATTATGTCTGAGCAGGGTTATGACGCCCTGACCATTGACTATCAACATGGGATGATTGGCTTTAGTGATTTATTTACAATGTTGCAAAGTATTAGAAATAGTGGTGTCACTCCAATCTGTAGAGTTTCAGGACTAGATCACGCCGTAATATCTAAAGTCATGGATGCAGGAGCATTGGGAATAATATGTCCTATGATTAATAATAAAGAGCAAGCGCAAAAACTTGTTCAAGATTGTAAATATCCACCAGTAGGTATTAGAAGTTTTGGTCCAACGAGAGCTAACTTTTCAGTTAGTTCAAATTATTTTTACGAGTCAAATGAGGGAACCTTTTGTCTAGCTATGATAGAAACTCAAGAAGCATTTGATAATCTTGATTATATAGCATCCACACCTGGTCTTGATGGACTTTATATTGGTACAGCAGATTTAACGATAGGACTGAACAAAGGAGAGTTAACACCTGGATTTGATCGAACAGAACCTGAGATGATTGAGTCTAAAAAGAAAATTTTAGAAATTGCTCATAAACATGGGAAAGTTGCATGTCTTCATTGTGGAACTCCAGAGTATGCTGCAAAGGCTACCGAATGGGGTTTTGATCTTGTTACCATTACTAATGATGTAAGGTTGCTATCAGGCGCTGCGGCAGCTCATGTAAGAAAGTTCAAAGAGCTAACTAATCAAAAACACGATGAGTCTGATAAAGATAATAATCCTAGCTCTTACTAGTTAAAAATACTATACGGCCTCAAGCTCTTTTGCTAGATCACCTATTTGAGCGCCGCCAGCCATTAAACGCTTAACATCATCTCCGCCTAATTCTGATGACTTTCCAGATCCTATTACTTCACCCAAGCTTAAGAATGTAAATCGATCAGCTATTAGCCTCGCATGGATTTCATTGTGAGTAATCAAAATAATTGCGATATTCCCTAATTGTTGGACTTTTTTTATAGTCTTTAATACTTCCATTTGTTGTTTTTGTCCAAGAGCCGATGTTGGCTCATCCAAGATTAATATTTTAGCTCCAAAGTATATCGCTCTAGCAATCGCCAAAGTTTGTCTCTGTCCTCCAGACATCGTACCTACTAACTGAGTCGGATCAGAGATATTTATTCCTATCTTGCCCATCTCAGCGATAGTAATTTCATTCATATTTTTAAAATCTAATATTCCAAGAGGTCCTGGGCCTTTTTTTAACTCATTACCCAAAAAAAAGTTTCTAGTAACCGATGTAAGTGCGTTCAATGCTAAATCTTGGTAAACAGTTCCTATGCCTGCGCTTGTAGCTTCTCTTGGGGATCCAAATTTCACTTCATTTCCATCAACTTTAATCACACCAGATGTAGGTTTGTGAACACCTGATAAAACTTTTATCAGAGTTGATTTTCCGGCACCATTATCACCAAGAAGTGCGTGAACCTCTCCAGGCAAAACATTTAAGGAAACACCGTTCAGTGCTGTGAATGTACCAAACTTTTTAACTAAATTTGTAATCTCAATAAATGGGGCTTGATTATCTTGACTCATTATATACTACCTATAATTCTTTTTCGGATATTTTCATTTGTTAGCGCAGAGGCTATGATTACTAAACCTAAAAAGACTCTATAAAATGATCCATCGATTCCAGGGATATAGAAGAAAGCCTCTTTTGCTATTCCAAAAATAAATGCACCAACACATATACCTAAAATTGTTCCAAAGCCACCTGTTAGTACAACACCGCCAATAACAGCAGCAGCAATTGCCTCTAATTCTTTTAAATTTCCTTTAGCCGCATCTGCGGTATTAACCTCGAAAACTTGGCAAGTTGCAAATACAGTTGCACAAAAAGCAGAAAACATAAATAGAGATACTTTAACTTTATCTGTAGGCACACCATTAGCTTTAGCAGCACTTAAGTTTCCACCAGTAGAATAAATCCAGTTACCAGCCTGTGTTCTACTTAGAACAACATAACAGATTATGGCTATAATAAGCCAAATCATTACACAAGAGTACAGCCCTGGAGCAAATTGGTTTCCAAAATTATTGGTATTCCAATCAATTGGAAAATATAGCCAATCAAATACAGGCTCTAAAATATCTCCACCAAAAAAGTTAGCGACAGGTTGAGCTGAGTATAATGAATCTATATAAACCCTTGCTATATCAACATCTGTGACAGTTTTTGCAACTACAGGATCGATTTTAAAGTTAGCAATTTTTTCTTGTATCATCCCGACCATATATTCGTTTCCAGTAGCCTGAGCATTTGCTAGAGCTTCTTGCAAAGGTTTGGTGCCTTTATCCACCAAAATTTGAGTTTTGGCATCTGCTACCCTTTGATATGTATATTTGAGTCTTTCAGTTATTGCTGCTACTGTATCAGCTGGTAATGTTTGAGCTAAAGATACAAGGTCAGCTTCTGGAAGAGCTTTTGCTTTTTCACGAACCATTTCACCATGTCCGGGAACATTTACAATATTTTTAATATCTGGGATTTCTGTAACTGTTGTAGCGCCTTTAGCTTGATCTGGTCTATGATTAAAAGAGCGAAGAGAAACTTCTGTAAGTCCTCTTAAAAAAAATAATCCACCAAGTGTAACGATGAAAGAAGGTAAGCCTGATCTAACTACAATGGTACCTTGTATCCATCCAAAAAAAAGTGTGAAACATAAAGTAATAAATATAGCTAGTATTGGGGAAACATCAGCAATGTGGAAAACCGTATAAAATTCTATGTGGAAACCTCCCTCAAAAGATATATAGGGAACAATAAATGAAAAACCCCACCTTAAAATCATTGCCATACAGGCTCCTGCGAAACCAATCATAGATCCAATAGATAAGTCAAACTCACCAGCAATTATTAAAAGCCCAGCACCAATTGCTATGATTCCAAGTTGAGATATAACTCTTAGAAAGTTTCTAATACCTAGTGCATTAAAACCCTCACCTGTAAAAGGGTTCCAAGACATTTCACCAGCAGGGATGGAGAAATAGCCAAGCATTCCAAATAAAAGCAGCATAACTCCAATAGGTCCAATTTCTGGTCTTGAAACCAGTGTGGTAAGCCAAGTTTTCTTTTGGTGCCTATCAGACTCTTGTCTTTGGGGAGTTGAGGTTGTAGCCATTATTTAATTTATATAATTTTAATAAAGATCATTCAGTTTAATTATACTTAAATTAAAAAAGTGGGTAGTTTACTACCCACTTTTCAAGATTTATAAGATTATACTATCTATCAATACCTGCTAAAGCAGCAACTGATGAAGCATTTGACTTGTCAACAAATCCTGGACCTGATGGAATGTTTGCACCAGGTAAAAGGCCGGCACCGTTGTTGTATAAGTGTAATACTACAACAGGCATATAACCTTGTAGACGTTGTTGTTGGTCAATTGTGAAAGCAACTTTACCCTCATTGATTAAGTCCATAACAGGTGGGCTCAAGTCAAAACAAGAGTGGTGTACTGACATACCTAACTCATCGATAGCCTGTTGAACTCCAACACAAACGTGCGGACCAACTGATAATACTGCATCAACATCTGGGTTTGCTTGTAAACCAGCAGCAGCTCTTGTTGGGATAGTAGCAGGATCGTTTGAGCTATCTACTAATTCAGTAGGAATAGCTTCACCGTAACCACCACATCTATCTGTCAAAGCTGTGTTGTAAGCTTCTTGAATCATGCAAAGAGCTTTTGTAGCACCTTCAGCTTTTGCTCTTGCACCAGCAGATTGACCAGCAAGGTATTCAGGCTGACCAACGTGCATTAGTGCACCAAGTGAAGCAGAAGACTCAAGACCTGAGTTCATTGTGATGACTGGAATACCAGCAGCAACAGCGTCTTTAATTGCTTGACCTAAAGCTTCAGGATCTGGAAGTGAAACTACCATTCCATCAGGCTGAGTTGCTGCAGCAGCAGCAATTGATTTTGCCATGTCACCCATGTCACCTGAAGGGTTGAAGATATATTCAAAATCTGCACCTACGTGTCTAGCAGCATCTTCACCACCTTTTTGCACAACAGGCCAGAAAGGGTCTTTACCCTCACCGTGTGTTACCATTACATATCTTTCAGCAAATGCAGAAAGAGATAAGAATGATACAAGAATTGTAAGAATTATTTTTCTCATAAATTCCTCCTTAATTATAACGAGAGCATAATATTAATTTTTTCAAGCAAATCCAAAACATTTGTTACTTAAAATCATGCAATTTGATCATTTGCGACAAAAAAAATCAGAGTAAACATCAAAAAGTTTCAATAATCAAAAATTATAAGTATTTCTGGTGTTTTACTTATAATAAATCAAGGCACATTAGTTAAATTAACTATGAATATAAGTTTCCCAATTTAGATAATTACCACAAGCCTCATTTAATATTTCACCCGTTTTTGAAGCATTCATCACTACATGGTGTTCATAACCGTGTCTACAAACATATTGCATTAATTTTTGAAGCTTAGGTACTTTTGCAACAGCTCTTGTACCAAAAGTGTTTAAAGGATCATCAGTTAGCTCTCCCTCTCCAAAGTAGCATTTTATTTTACCTAAGTTATCATCAGTGGAAATCCTTCCATAAGTTAGAGGATTGGATGGGGTTCTACCTTCAAGTGCACCATGGGTTTTTTCCTCACCAAAAACACTTCCCAAAATAGGTGCTGTACTTATTTTCAAATCAGGGAGGAAACTTTTAGCCCAATTTCCACAGTGAAATAAAACACACTTTTCCTCGTCTTGGTCATAATTATTATTCCAATCAACTAAAGCACTAGGACTGTTTGAGGCTAATTGCATAGCATACATCGTTAAAGTTCCAGTGACATCTACTTCACAAGCACTTGGAAGCATATTTTCGCTCATCATACTCATTGACGTACAAACATTACATCCATAATTTTCTTGAACACTTGTCCAACATTGAATAGCAGTAGCATCGAGTTTGTTTGTTTCAACAAAATCATTTAAAACAACATCGAGCCTCGCAAGCTGTAATAATTTTTCAGATGGGGTAGCAGTAGTATCTCCATAACCTGAAATTCTATTCATCGAGTCTTTAACTTTTTTGCTATCATCATTAAGTTCTTTAGCTTTACCAAGGACTTCTGATAAATCGATAGTGGTGACACTAATACCATGGCGTTCTAAAATTTTTTCACTGAACCTGACTGTATTAAAAGCTTGAGGTCTTGCTCCAACAGCTCCTATTCTGACTCTCCTCATACCTTTCACTACTTTACAAATTGAAATAAATTTATTTAGCTCATGATCAAATTCATTTCCGGACAAACTTACAACATGGCTTTTTGTTAAAGAGTACTTTATTCCATATTGATAAAGATTATTACAAACAGATATTTTACCACAATAAGCATCTCTTCTATTCGAGGGTTGCATTTTATCTAAATCATCTGGGGTTGCTTGAACGAGAACAGGCACATCTAAACCTGATAGTCTAATTGTGTCAGCTACTCCTTTTTCATCACCGAAATTAGGTAAGACCACTAATATACCCTCTATTTCATCTTTATGGGATTTAAAAAGATCAGCACACTTTTGAGCTTCAAGAAATGTTTCCACTCCACCCAGCTTGGTGTCTGAGTCTTTTAAAATAATAGGTTTTAAACCTTTATTCTTGAAAATATTTAAAACTTCATTTCTAGCCTCAGTAATAAGATGATCTGGAAAAAAATCTCTATTACCTATTATTATACCTAATGTTGATGACACGTCTTATTACCTCCTACCTTACTAAATGTAATATATAATAATTGATCAAGCCTAGAAAGGGGATATTCTTTATCTATTCGCTATGAATGAGAAAAATTTAAAAAAGAAATCATTAGAGTATAGAAAGACTATTCTTGAAATAATTTTTCAATCTGGTGCAGGTCATACTGGGGGGAGTCTTTCTTGTATTGATATTTTGAATGTTCTTTACAATTCAGTTATGGACATTTCTCCCAAAAATTTTCCGAACTTGGATCGTGATCATTTTATTCAAAGTAAAGGACACTCTGTGGAAGCATTATTCACAGTATTATGTGATTGCGGTTTTTATTCAAAAAAAGATTTAAATACCTTGAATCAATTTAATTCACACTTTATTGGTCACCCTACAAAAAAGGTACCTGGGATTGAACATAATACTGGAGCCCTTGGTCACGGTCTTTCAGTCGCTGTGGGTTTAGCAATATGCAAAAAAATTGATCAAAAAAACAATAAAGTGTTCTCTTTATTGGGAGATGGAGAGCTGTCAGAGGGTTCCGTTTGGGAGGCTTGTACTACTGCCTCAAAATATAACTTAGATAATTTAATTGTAATTGTTGATAGAAACGATTTACAAATAACTGGAAAAACTGAAGATGTAAATCCTATTGAACCAATTGATAAAAAATTTAAGTCTTTTGGTTTTGAAACTATTTCTACTAATGGAAATAATATTTCTGATCTTTTATATGTATTTCAGCATGTCCCCGTTAAGGAAAATAAGCCAACTGTAATAATTGCAAAAACAACTAAAGGATCGGGTGTAAGTTTTATTGAAAATCAGATTAACTGGCACCACAAAGTACCGAGTAAGGATGAATATGAAAGCGCTATCTCAGAGTTAAATGAGAAACTAAATTCTTATGAATAAAATTGGTAAACCAAATCTTGAGGTCTTTTCTGAGACACTACTTAAAGAGGCAAGGAAAAATAAAAATATTATAGTTGTTACTAGTGACTCGAGAGGATCAGGTAAATTGGTTCCTTTTGGTAAAGAATTGCCTAATCAAATCATTGAAGTTGGCATTGCTGAACAAAATTTGGTTGGAGTTTCATCAGGATTGGCTGCGGGGGGAAAGATTGTATTTGGAGTATCACCTGCAAGTTTTCTAACTGCTAGGGCTTTAGAGCAAATAAAAAATGATGTTGCTTACTCTGACCTAAATGTTTCGTTAATAGGTATTAGTGCAGGAATAAGTTATGGACAGCTAGGATCTACGCATCACTCCATCCATGACTTTGCTACTTTAAGAGCAATAAATAACATGACAATAGTTGCACCTGCGGATAACTTTGAGGCAGCCGAAGTTATAAAACAAGCTATTTCATATAATCATCCCCTATACATTAGGTATGGGAAAAAACCAATGATGGATATTCATCCTCCAGGCACAAAATTTAAAATTGGAAAATCTATTGTGGTAAAAAAAGGAGAGGATTTAACAATTGTAGCAACTGGTGAAACTTTGCAACGAGCATACTTGGCTAGTGAAATTTTAAAAAAAAGTAATATTTATTGTTCAATTATCAGTATGCATACAATAAAGCCCTTTGATAAAGAGACATTTATAGAATTTTCTCAAAACTCTAAGGCAATTTTAACAGTCGAAGAACATAGTATATTTGGAGGACTTGGTGAATGTTGTGCGAGCCTAATTGCTCAAAACAATATAAATGTAAAACTCAAAATACTTGGAATACCTGATGAATATATGATTAATGGATCTCAAGCTGATGTATTAGATCATTATGATATGAGTCCAGAAAAGATAGCTGAAATATCAAAAGACTTACTTAACAAATGAGTTATATAACTATTGACTCAAGTACGTCATCTACAACAGTTATTGTTTTTAATGAAAAATTAGAGATCGTAAAAAGATTTCAAAAGGGACACCGGCAAATAATTACAGATGAAGGTTATATTGAACACGATATAGAAGAAATTTATCAAAACTTATTAGAGTTAGTTAAAAAGGCATCAGAAATTATGTCAAATCCTAAATTCATCAGTTTAACTAACCAAAGAGAAACATTTACACTTTTTAATAAAAAAGATGGAAAACCAATACATAATGCAGTTGTTTGGCAGTGCACTAGAGGTCAAAAAATTTGTGAGGATATTCTAAACGATAAGTCAAAAAATAATGAAATTATTGATAAAACTGGTCTTAAACCAAATACTTTTTTTTCTGGCATTAAATTAAAATGGGTTTATGAGAACAAATCAGAAGTTAAATCGAAAATTGACAATGGGGATATCTTATTTGGAACAATCGAAACATATCTCATCTATAGACTTACAAACCTAAATTCTTATGTGACTGATACTACAAATGCATCAAGAACCTTATTATTTAATTGTTTAGAAAATTCGTGGGATCAAAATTTATTAAATATTTTTAATTGCAATAATTTGAAACTTCCAAAAATACTCAATAGTTCAAATATTTTTGGAGAAAGTGATTTTAATAAAGCATTTAAAAAGTTAATACCTATAATTGGAGTTGCTGGTGATGCGCAAGCTTCATTTTTTGCAAATTTTTGTTTTGATAAAGGTGATACTAAAATCACGACAGGAACTGGTTTTAACATTCAAACAAACATTGGCAATGAGATGATTATCGATGAAAATTCACTAACCTCCCTGGCTTTCACAAGTGATAAACAGAATATCTATGCATTAGAGTGCCTAAACTCATTCGCTGGAGGAACGATTACATGGCTTAAAAACAATTTAAAATTAATTGATAAGCCTGAGGATAGTGAAGTCTTATCAAAAAAAGAAAAAGATAATAATGGAGTCTATCTAATACCTGCCTTTTCAGGGCTAGGTCCTCCATTTTGGATATCAGACGCTAGGGCTGCATTCTTTGGAATAAGTGCATCTACAAATACCAATCATTTGGTCAGAGCTGGATTAGAGTCTGTTGCTTATCAAGTGGTGGTGTATTTAGAGTTTATGAAAAAATCAAGAAATCTTGATTTAAAAAATTTATCCATTGATGGTGGTATGATAAAAAATAAGTTTTTCCTTCAAATTATTAGTAACCTTTTAGAAATTGAGTTAAATATCCCTGAAATGGAGGATATGTCATCGTATGGTGCGTTACTTTTTGGAATGCAGTATTATCATAATTTAAAAAATACCACTGGTTTAAACGATTTTAAGGTGAAAAACTCTAAAATTATTCCTAATAACGATGACTCTATAAGAAATTCTTTTAGTTCATGGAAAGAAATAGTTGATAAACATTTCGTGAAAAATCAAGACTAAAAAATTAAAATTTAGCTAGCATGTTGACATGACAATAGGATATTGTGAATGTGACTATATATAGGAGGAAATAACTATGAGAAAATTATCTCTAGTTCTAGCTTCACTTATGGCTGTTGCTTTTACTTTTGCTACTATGCCAGCAAAAGCAGGAAGCCACGCTGTTGAAGCTTGCTTAATTACAAAAACAGACATCAATCCTTTCTTCGTTAAAATGAAAGAAGGAGCAGAAGCGAGAGCTAATGAATTAGGTGTCAAATTATCATTCTTTGCGGGTAAAGTTGATGGTGACCATGAGACTCAAGTAAGAGCTATTGAGACTTGTATTGCTTCAGGTGCAAAAGGTATTTTAATTGCTGCATCTGACACAAAAGCTATTGTTACTCCATTAAAAAATGCTCAAGACAATGGTTTACTAGTCATTGCTCTTGACACACCACTAGAGCCAATTACAGCTGCAGACTCTACTTTTGCAACTGATAACTTCAAGGCAGGTGAGTTAGGTGGAGCTTGGGTTGCTGCAAAGTTAGGAGCAGATGCTGCTAATGCCAAAATTGCAATGTTAGACCTTAACGAGAGTCAACCTTCTGTTGGTGTTCTTAGAGATCAAGGTTTCTTATCTGGATTTGGAATCGATGTAAAAGATGTTTCCAGATGGGGAGATGAGGATGATCCAAGAATTATCTGTAATGAAGTTACAAACGGTAACGAAGAAGGTGGAAGAACTGCAATGGAAAAATGTCTACAAAAAGATCCAGACATAAACGTTGTATACACTATTAATGAACCAGCAGCTGTTGGTGCTTATGAGGCATTAAAAGCAGTTGGAAAAGATGATGGTAGCGTTCTTATTGCTTCAGTTGACGGAGGTTGCCCAGGTGTTGCTGACGTTGAAAGAGGAATTATAGGTGCTACATCTCAGCAATACCCATTGTTAATGGCTTCACTTGGTGTTGAGGCGATTAAAGCTTGGGCTGAAGATGGTTCAAAGCCTGAAAATACTCCAGGTCTTGACTTCTTTAACACTGGTGTGAACTTAGTTACAGATGATGCTGCTAGCGGAGTTCCATCAATTAGTGTCAAAGAAGGCATGGATAGATGTTGGGGTTAATCCAATAATTTTATTATTCAGGGCAGATTATTCTGCCCTGAAGTTATGATATTTTTTAAATGAATAAAGTTTCTGATGACATTTCTAAAGATCTAAAAGATCAACCTAAATTCACAACTGA
>CACMWO010000021.1 GCA_902617465.1 uncultured Alphaproteobacteria bacterium
TAGAACTCATTTCTAGTTTTAGCTTTTTGACTCACTTCTCAAGTATCCAAACGGGTTTCTTCTCAATTAAAGGATTGTTTTTCTTTTTATCCTTTATTGCTCTTTGGAATTATTTAACAATTATAAAATTTTTAAATCGAGACTAATGAATAAATTTTTACAAAAAAACTATCTTATAGTATCTATATTAAGCACTGTTATTTTATTTTTGTCCTTTAATTTTATAATCCAAAAAATCAATTTTAATTTAGGAGTTGATTTTACCTCTACCAAAACTTTTACTCTTTCAAGTGGTACTAAGAGAGTTATAGACGAAATAGAAGAGCCATTAAAAATTACTTTTGTGTATAGCAGAGACTTGTCTAAAAATATTCCAATTATTCAAAATTATGCTAATCAAGTTCAAGGTCTATTAAACCGATATTCAGATCTAGCTTCAGGTAAAATTGAATTAAACTTTATTGAACCAGAGCCTTATTCAGATGATGAAGATTATGTAAATAGATATGGTGTGCAAGGTTTTCCTATAGATCAAGAGGGGTCCAAAGTATATTTTGGATTAATTGCTTCAAATACAACAGATGACATAGAAACTGTTCCCTTTTTTGATCCCTCAAAAGCTGGCACATTAGAAAAACAATTAACTGACATTGTATACAAACTTAATAGATCAAAAAAACCAATGATTGGTTTTTTATCATGGGTGGACACTACACCCCCAATGATGCCAAATAATCAACTTGGACAGGGAGAATACACAATACTTGAGGAACTTAGTTATTTTTATGATTTTGAGTTTTTAGATACAGACGTAGAGAGTTTTGAAGGCATAGACTTATTGATAGTTTATCACCCCTCTGATATTAGTGACAAAACTGAATATGCAGTTGAACAATTCATCTTGAATGGGGGAAAATCAGTTATTTTTGTTGATCCATTTTTTGAGAAAAATGACCATTCGAATAAATCATCAAATTTAGAAAATGTCTTAAAAACCCTCAATATTAACTATAATAGCAATGTTATTTTAGATGGCGCTCAAGCAACAAGACTGCAGACACAACAAAACATAACTGAAAATACATCTTTGCAAACTATGTTGAAATTGAATTGGCCTGAAGTCAGAGGACAGTTCATCAATCAAGCTGAAGAAATTGGGGACGGTTTATCTTTAATTAGACTTGTTTCTCCAGGTGGTCTTTCCCCATTAAACGATGAAAGTGAAATTTCATACACACCTATTATGTCATCTAGTGAGGTAACAATGGATCTACCTATGAAAGAGGTACATGATCCAATTAAGCTCATTAATAATTTTCAGCCAACAGGTATTAGCTATGACTTTGGAGTAAGATTAAGTGGTATCGCAAAAAGTAATTTTAATGATTTTGAATTTAAAAATGATAATCATTTAGAAATATCCTCAAAAAATATAAGTGTAGTAGTTTTTAGTGACGCAGATTTTATAAGAAATGCCTTTTGGGCAAGAATTCAAAAATTTTTAGATACCAATGTTATAGAGGCGACATCTGATAATGGAAGTTTAGTTACAAATGTGTTTGACTCAATGACAGGTTATGATGAATTTATTGATCTGAGAAACAAAGAGGCTCCATTTAGACCGTTTGTTGTAGTTCAAAAACTTCAAGCAGAAGCAGAGCAGATGTATCTAGGACAGGAACAGCAATTACAAGCTCAACTTGATAATACATTAAATCAAATTCAAAATTTATCAGGCGGTAGAGATGTAGAAAGTGTCAATTTATCTGACAAACAATTAATGGAATTAGCAAATTTTCAATTACAAGTAGAAAATACTCGTAAACAACTAAGAGAAGTTAGAAGAAATTTAAGTAAAGACATAGATCGATTAGCAAATCAAATAAATATATTAAATACTTTTTTAATACCTGTTCTTTTAATTCTACTAATGTTTTTTATTCCAAGACAACTCGGTATCAGAAAAAGAAAAAGCAGATAAATGTACATTAAAAATTTAAAAATATTGGTTTTACTATCTTTTGGATTTTTAATGATTGCCCTTGGCATGTATTTTGATGGCAAAAATATCTCTAACAAGTCATCATCTGAAGTATTATTTCCTAGTTTTGATGATGTTTTACCAGAAATAGCATACATTGAATTTTCTAATCAAAATGGAAAATCTGTTATTGAAATCATTGATAATCAATGGCTTATTTCAAGCTCAAATAATTTTCCGGCAAATACTGAGCTTTTAAGTAGGTTTTTTATTCAACTTCGTGAAGCAAATATTTTAGATGCTAAAACTAATCGTGAAGATCTTTTATACAAATTGGGTCTAGATGATGAAAATAAAATGCAATTAATATTAAAATCTGAAGACGGTGAAGTATTGTATTCACTAGATATTGGTATTTATAATTACAATATCCCAGGATCTTATATAAAAGCTCCTGAGTCTAATCAATCTTATTTGGTTTCAACAAACTTAACCGCCGATGTATCTGATTTCTATTGGGTACCCACCGATTTAATAAATGTCGGTAAATCTCAAATTCAATCAATTCAAATTTATAATCAAAATATGATTAACTTAAGTATGAAAGAAGGGGAACTGAAACATACAAATTTAACCTCTCAATTTAATGAAATTGATAATGATAAAATTATCGATGCTCAAAATATATTAACTGATCTTCAACATAATGGTTTTATACTTAAGATAGAATTACCTAACTCTCCAGATTTAAAAGCTAGGTTTACACTCAATAATGGAACTATAATTTTTGTAAATCTTTACGATATTGAGGGTAAAGGTGTTCACGCTACTTTTGATTGGAATTATGTCGATGATAAAGTTCAAATATCAAAGTTTATAGATCCATTGCTAGATGGAAATCAAATACAAGTTAGTTCTGTTGCTTTTTTAAATAATTTTGCTTTTAGCGTTCCTCAAATATTTTTTGATACATTGAATATAAAATTAAGAGAAAAAACCGAATAATTATTTAATTTCTCCAATTTCAAACTTCATTTGGTGTTTATAAATTTGTGATGGGTTTAATTGCGTTGAAGGAAATTTTCGATTATTAGGTGCATTTGGAAAACCCTGAGTTTCAAAACACATACCTTGATATTTTTTAATTTTAATACGATTACTGGAATATTTTAAATGTTGACCAGTATAGAATTGAACACCAGGTTGATTTGAAAAAATTTTTAGGGATATATTGCTTTTTGGTGATTGTATTTTAGCTACAAACCGAGAATTTTTTTTTATGATAAAATTTTCATCAAATCCCTTGAATTTATTAGTAAATTTATCACGTATCCTAGTTGATTTTTTAAAATCAAAACGTGTTCCTTTTACATTCATTACCCTACCAGTTGGTATATTTTCAGAATCATTTTCTAAGTACTGATTTGAATTGATCTGGACGTAGTGATCAAAAATATCTTTTTTGATTTTATCTAAATTCCAATAGGCGTGATTTACTAAATTAACGTGAGTAGTTTTTGATGTTTGTGCACTTATATTGATTTTGAAAGTCGAATTTACAATTGAGTAATCACAAATGGAATATAATTCTCCTGGGAAACCCTGATCTTTATCTGGTGATATACAATAATAGCTAATATGAGATTTAGAGAAGCTCTTAACTTGCCAAATTTTTGAGTCAAACCCTTTTTTACCGCCGTGTAATATATTTTTTCCCTCGTTTTTAGTTAATTTGTATTTTACTCCTTTGATCTGAAATTGAGCTTTTTTTATTCTATTTGCATACCTGCCACATGTTGCGCCTAAGTAATTTTTATTATTTTTATATGATGAGATATTTCCTAAATTAAGAATTAAATTGATTTTTTTCTTTTTGTAAAAAACTTCAAATAATGTTGCACCAATATTAAGAGTCTTAACTCTTAAAAACTTATTTTCAATTATGTGTGATTTAATCATTAATGATTAAATTTTTGAAATATTCTCTAAAACTTTTTTTGTTACTTCTTTTAATCTTGGGATAGTTGAATTGATTAATTTAATACGGTCATAAGTATTTGGATCTTTTACAATTTCCTCTCTTAAAGTATCGCCAAAAGTTTTTCTAAGTTCAGTACCGATATTAAACTTACAAACATTCGTTGTATTTGCTATCGTTCTTTTAAGTGTATCGTCGATACCGCTACTTCCGTGAAGCACCAATGGTACTTCGGTTAAGGTTTCTATCTTCTTTATGACTTGCATATCAATAGAAGAGGATTTGTTTGTCTGTAAGTGTACGTTTCCTGCACTTATCGCCATAGCATCACATTTGGTTAATTCAGCAAATGTCTTCGCTTCTTCTGGATCTGTGCTTTGTGACTTAGTACCATCATAGTAACCAACAAATCCAATTTCTCCCTCAACGGAAATATTTTGTTTATGAGCTAATTCAACGATTTCACTTGTTTTATCAACGTTTTCATTAAGTGAAAGCTTGGATCCATCAAACATTACAGATGTAAATCCGTTGTCAATTGCCTCTAAACACTCTTCTTTAGTATAACCATGATCTAAATGACAAACTATTGGACTAGATGATTGCTCAGCCAAGTATCTAAACATTTTACCTAAAACTGGCAGAGGTGTATTCGCTCTACAACCTGGTCCTGCTTGAAGAATCACAGGCACCTTGAGCTCTTCGGCTGTTTCTGCATAACATCTTGCATCCTCCCAACCTAGTACCACTAATCCTGCAATGGCATAATTATTTTTTTTTGCTTCTTGTAAAACTTCTGAGAGGCTAGCTATCGTCATTTATATTTTGCTATCATATCCTTAATACCTGGGATTGTTTCTAATTGGTAAGCATGGGTTTTTTGGAAAGATTGAATAAGTGATCTTTGAGAAAGACCTACTAGGATAGTAAAATAATACATCTCATATCCTGGGGCAACCACACATGGATGATATCCTTTATTTATTGCAATAGTAGAGCCATTAAAAAGTTGATAACCGTGACCCTCTTTTTCATCTTCTGATTGCATAATTTGAACACCAAAACCATGTCCTGGTTTAAATCGATAATTATAAACTTCATCATGCCGTGTTTCTTGAGGGAGATCATCTGTGTCGTGTTTGTGAGGAGGGAAGCCTGACCACCCTCCAGCGCCAACAGTATATAATTCATTTACTAATAATCGACCAACTTGATCATGATGTTTCGCACCCAAGATATGTTTAATTTTTCTGTGAGTTTTTGTATCGTCTGAGCCATATTGAACAACATCTAGTTCTTCTTTTAAAACGAGAAATGGCTCTAATTTTTTTTCATAAATTCCACCAGCTATGAAACACTCAGAGGAGTCAGATAAACAAGTAATTTTACATTTTGAATTTGTAGGAATATAACTACCCTCAGGTTCACCATCCCATACGTCAGTTGTTCTTTTTCCAATCTGTCCTAACTTATTATCCTCCACGGTAATCTCGACGATACCTGTTGCTGGAACTACGCTACTTTCATGTTTTGATAGTTGGTATTCATAGGACTCACCTTTTTTTAAATTGATAATATTAAAATAAACTAAGGGTACTGTTTCATTTGTTTCTCCAAATAAAGCTTGATTTTTATTATCTGAATAAGGGATGTGCATCTATAACTCCTTTTGATTTTGGTTAATAAATTTTTCTAATTCCTGATTGTTGGGCATAGCTGAGGAACAACCTACTCTTGTTACAACTATTGCAGCATTTGCGGAACCCCGAATTACTGCATCCTCTAAACTAAGGCCATTGTATAGGGAGCTTATAAAACCTCCATTGAATGCGTCGCCTGCACCCGTGGGTTTAATAGCTTCGACATTGAATGTCCCGTATTGGCTCTCATTTTCTTTTGTAAATACTTTAGATCCCTCTTCGCCCATTTTATAGACAATCACTGATGGTTTTTTTTTAATATACACTTTTGCTAATTCAAGTCCATTTGTGGAATTATCAGCCACATTAAATTCCAAATCGTTTCCAATGATAATATCCATTTCATTCATAATTTCCTTATAAACATCTGATTTGATTGTATCAGACTCCCAGTTGTAAGGCCGATAATCAAGATCGATTATTAATGGTATCTTGAGATCTGAAGTTAGTTTTGAGGCAACCAAAACAGCATTCCTTGAAGGTTCTCCTGAAAGCGCAGTTCCAGAGATGAATACCGCAGAGTAATTATTAAAATTAATTTTATTAATATCCTCCTTATTAAGTTGTAGATCACAAGGATTACTTCTGTAAAGAATAGATTGGTTATTTTTTAAAATAGTTTCAACAACAGCTATTTGTGTTTGAAATGATTTATTAACTTTTCTGCAGTGTTCTACACCAACTTTGAATTCATTAAGTTTGTTAATTATGTATTCTCCGATTGCATCGTCAGATATACAAGTAAGTAAATCAGTGCTGACACCCAAGTTCGATAGAGCAACACAAGTATTTGCCGCCGAGCCCCCTAAATGAGAAGAAAAGTTATTTACATCGGAGATTTTTGTACCGGGTGGCTCTGGATAAATATCTAATCCTGCTCTCCCTATTACAAGAATTTTTTTTGTATTATCAAATTTCATTTAATGAAAATTAAGTCTAGAGGAATTATTGTAATTACTTAAGAATTTTTTGTATTTCCTCTTGTGAAAAATAATCTGCCTTCTTAAAAGTAGTCTTTATCTCTTGGGGTGTTTTGGTGTCTGCTGCCTTCATTGTTGATTGAATAATATCCAAAACGTGTAACGATAATTCTCCGCTACATCTGTGTTCAAGTTCATTATCAATACAGTATGCCATTTCAGCTAATCCGACACCACGGTAGTTCGCATTAGTTGGCGACTCATTAGCCCTACCGCTATGAGATGTAATATTAATTTTACCAAGGGGCATATCATCAGTTTTGTGTTCTTGCCAAACACCACTATCATCAGTACTTGTGTATACTGAGCCTCCAAACATATTTGGATCAGGCACAATCATAGAACCTTTATCGCCGTAAAGCTCTATGTGATTACGTTGGTGAGCTACAACATCAAACGATAAAGTTATTTGAATTAAAGCCCCATTATGAAATTCTAAATTAACTAAATAGCTAGTTTGACATTCCACATCAAACTCCTGATCTTTTTTTGGACCTATGCCTATAACTCTTTTATCGAAAACTTTGGTAGAAATACCATGAACGCTTTTAGCAGGGCCAAGTAAATTTACTAAAGCTGTTAAATAGTATGGTCCCATATCTATAACTGGGCCACCTTCATTATTTGCAAACCATGGTTCAGGATTGGGATGATAAGATTGAACTCCTGGATAGGCAAAAATCGCATTTCCAAGTCGAACATTTCCAATTTTATTATCGTTTATTAATTCAATAGATTTTTGAATTCCACCACCCAAAAAAGTATCAGGAGCATTGCCAATGTATAAGTTTTTACTTTTAGATAATTTTAAGAGATTTTCACCATCTAAAAAATTTACAGCCATTGGTTTCTCACTATAAACATGTTTACCACTCTCCAGCGAATTTTTTGCTACCTCGTAATGAGCCTTTGGAATAGTTAAATTTAAAATAATATCGACTTCACTATCATTTAATATTTCATCAACAGAACAAGAGTTTATATTATAAGTTTCGGCACATTTTTTAGAATTTTCATGATTAATATCAGCACATTTAATTATGCGAAAATTATTAAAATAATCATGTCCTCTAAAATATGTTTCAGAAATATGACCACATCCTATTAAGCCAACATTAAAGACTTTGTTCATAAATATGAATTATTTGTCTAGGCCGCACATATTGATGTATTTTATTTCAATAAAATCATCAATTCCATACTTTGAGCCTTCTCTGCCAAGACCAGACTCTTTTATTCCTCCAAATGGTGCCTCTGCTTTTGAAGTTAATCCAGTATTGACTCCAACCATTCCGTATTCAAGTGCCTCAGCAACTCTCCATATTCTTCCGATATCTCTGGAATAAAAATAGGATGCAAGTCCATATGGTGAGTTATTTGCGAGTTTAATTACTTCTTTTTCATCTTTAAATTTGTATATTGGAGCCACTGGCCCAAATGTTTCTTCAGTTGTAATTTTTGCTTCTGGTGGGACTTCAGTGAGGATTGTAGGTTGATAAAAGTTCATTCCCAAAGAATGTTTAGATCCACCAATTGCAACTTTTGCGCCATATTGTAATGCATCTTGGACATGCTCCTCTACTTTACTTAAAGAGTGCTCATCAATCATGGGTCCAGAAGCATTTTCCTCATTTAAACCATCTCCTACTTTTATTTTAGAGACAGCATCAACAAATTTTGAACAGAACTCATCATGAACTTTTTCTTGGACATAAATTCTATTTGCACAAACACAAGTTTGTCCTGTATTTCTAAATTTACTTTGGATTGCACCCGCAACTGCATCATCAATATTTGCATCATTAAATACAATGAAGGGTGCGTGACCACCAAGTTCCATTGAGACTTTTTTTACAGTTCCAGAACATTTCTGTAAAAGTATTTTTCCAATTTCTGTTGAACCTGTAAAAGATAATTTTCTGACAATTGGATTTGTGGCTAATTCCTCTCCGATTTCAGAGGCCTTTCCTGTAATTACATTTAAAGTTCCTTTTGGGAAACCTGCCTCCTCAGCCAAAACAGCTAGTGCGAGTGCAGAATAAGGAGTTTGACTTGCTGGTTTAATTACAACTGGGCACCCAACAGCTAAAGCTGGTGCACATTTTCTTGTAATCATAGCATTAGGAAAATTCCATGGTGTAATAGATGCCACTACACCAACTGGTTGCTTCAAAACAACAATTCTTCGATCGGTCATGGGATCTGGAATTGTATCTCCATAAACCCTCTTTGCTTCTTCTGAGAACCATTCTACAAAAGAGGCTCCATAGCCTATTTCTCCGCGTGACTCATTTATTGGTTTTCCTTGTTCAACTGTCATGATTTGAGCTAATTCCTCTTTATTTTCAATCATTAAATCAAACCATTTTCTGAGTATTTCTGATCTTTGACGTGCAGATTTTGCCCTCCATTCAGGCCAGGCATTATTTGCTGCTTCTATAGCATTTCTAGTTTCAGATGTTCCGCACTTAGGTACAGTGCCGATCTCTTTCAAGTTAGCTGGATTGTTAACAGATATTGTCTCACCTGAGACGGCATTAACCCATTCACCGTTAATGTAGCACTTATCTCTATAAAATTTTGAGTCTTTAATTTCCATAAATATTTATAACAGTTTTAATTCTTATTCTACAGTGGCAATTTTACCACCTACAGGGATCATGTCTCCTTCTTGTGCAATTATCTCTGTTAATTTTCCATTAACTGTTGAAGGTATCTCAGCAGCTGTCTTATCAGTCTCAACTTCGCAGAGTATATCTCCTTCTTTAATTTCATCTCCGACTTTTTTAAGCCACTTTACTACTTTTCCCTCGTCAACAGTTTCTCCAAGGGATGGCATTATTATTTCCATAATTATTCTCCTTTTAGTTTTTTTATAACCTCATTTACAATTAGTTCCACTGAGGGAATTGTATTATCTTCGAGTATGTCAGCACTTGGTAAAGGTACATGTGGTGTAGTTACTCTAGTGACAGGGCCTTTTAAATTTTTAAAACAATGTTCTGAGATTAAAGATGATATTTCCGCTCCCCATCCACAAAGTCTTGGATTTTCTTCTACTGTCAAGACATGACCAGTCTCGATTACAGATTTTTTTATTGTTTGTAAATCTAGGGGCACTAGAGATCTCAGATCGATTACCTTTGCATTAATATCGTGTTTGTCTTTCAAAATAAATGCAGCCTCTTTTGCTCTTTGTGCCATTAAAGCTAAACCAATAATAGTAATATCTTTTCCCTCGTGAAGCGTATTAGCCTCCCCGATAGGAATGGATATATCAGTTTGTTCAATTTCTTCTTTAAATGCATAAAGTGATTTATGTTCATAAAATATAACGGGATCAGGGTCCTTTACAGCACTATCCATCAAACCCAACACGTCACTAGGGCAGCTTGGTGCGACTACTTTTAAACCTGGTATCATCATAGACCAATTCTCTAAACTTTGAGAATGTTGTGCACCAAATTTTGACCCTCCACCGTTTGCGGTCCTAATGACCAATGGAATGTTGATTTGGCCATCTGACATATATCTAGTTTTAGCAATTTGATTTGCCACAATATCCCAACAGACAGCTAAAAAATCTGAAAACATTATTTCTGCTATTGGTCTTAAGCCTGTCATTGCTGCACCCATAGCTGCACCTAAAATCGCCTGTTCTGAAATTGGTGCATCCATGACTCTCTCTTTACCAAACTCCTCTAAGAGACCGACGGTCGCTTTAAATACTCCACCCGCAGCACCTACGTCTTCGCCAATAAAAAAAACTTTTTGATCTTTTCTCATGGATTGAGCTATAGCGAGTGAAACACTTGCTCTGTATGTTAATTGTGCCACTCAGAACCTCCATTAGCCCATACATCAGTATATATTTCTTTAATTTCTGGAATTGGAGAAGCCATGGAAATTTCAGTTGCTTTTTCAACTTGATCCTTAATTTTCTCCTCAATTTCAGAAATTATTTTTTCATTGATATTAAAATCTAACAACTTTGCTCTGTAATTTTTTATTGGGTCTTTGTTTTCCATCCAATCTTTTACTTCCTCATCAGGTCTGTACTTACCTGGGTCAGCTCTTGAATGCCCACTATGTCGATAAGTCTTGGCCTCAATTAAACTTGGACCTTTACCCTCTCTCGCTTTTGAAATAGCTTTTTCTGCTGTTCTGAGCATTTCATCAGCATCATTTCCGTCCACAATAATTTTATCTAAATCGTATGCACCTGCTCTATCAGCAGCTGGGTGCTCAACAGCAGTAACTTCATGAATTGGTGTATATTCCATATATAAATTATTTTCACAAACAAAAACTATGGGTAAATTCCAAATTTTTGCCATGTTCAATGCCTCATGGAATGCTCCGATATTCGTAGTACCGTCTCCAAAAAAGCAAACGCTTACCTCATTTGTTTTATTATATTTTGATGCTAAAGCAGTGCCATTGGCTATAGTTAAATGAGCACCTATAATAGCATATGAACCCATAACTCCATTATCTACATCTGTAAGATGCATGGATCCTCCTTTACCTTTCATCAAGCCACACTGTCTACCCATTAATTCTCCTAAAACTCCCTCGATTGAGGATCCTCTTGCGAGTGTATGTGCGTGCCCACGGTATGTGCAAAATGTATAATCGCCCTGTTTCAAGGCGACTCCAAAGGCACCTGCAATAGCTTCCTGACCTAGAGCTAAATGGCTAGTACCTTTGATAAGATTTTGAAGAAAAAGATCATATGCTTTTTTTTCGACTAACCTTAATTTCAGCATCATTTCCCATAATTGAAGTCTTTTCTCTTCTCCTATATCGTCATTTAATTTATCTACCATTAATATTTATTAGCAATAGGTAGATCTTCAGCGGGAAACAAGGAAATCACTTGGCATCCTTTATCAGTAACAATCAATTCTTCTTCAATTCGCGCGGCAGAATAACCATCTTTTGCAGGACAGTAGGTTTCAAGAGCAAAAACCATTCCTTCTTTAATTTCATCAGGTGAGTCCATTGAAACCAATCTACTGATTATTGGTCTTTCATGAATTGCCAAACCTAAACCATGTCCAAACTGTAATGCGAATGCTGACATTTCATTTGCAAAACCAAATTCCTCAGCCTTCGGCCATACTGATGCAATTTTATCTGTAGATACTCCAGGTTTTACAAGTTCAATGGCTTTGTCTAGCCACTCTCGACATTGCTTGTAGGCATCATTTTGAGAGTCTGATGCCCGTCCAATATTGAAGGTTCTATAATAACAGGTCCTGTAGCCCATATAAGATTGAAGTATGTCAAAGAAAGCTTGATCACCAGGTCTAAAAATTCTATCTGTAAAATTATGTGGATGCGGATTACATCTTTCGCCTGAAATGGCATTTATTGCTTCAACATCATCTGAACCAAGTTCGTATAAAAGCTTATTTGCATTGGCAACTATTTGGGCTTCACTAACGCCAGGCTTCATAGTCTCATAAATTTGATGATAAGTTGCATCAACCATCGATGCAGCCTGGTTTAATAACATTAGCTCATCTCTTGATTTTATTTCCCTTGCTTCAAGAAGAATTTGCTGTCCATCAATTATCTCTAAACCCTCTGCTTGAAGAGCAAACATCATTGCTGGTTCAACAAGATCCACACCAACGGGTTCATTTGCTAATCCCTTCTCATTTAACATTGATTTTATTTCTTTTGCGGCATTTTTCATTAATCCTGCATCAGGATGAACTGTACCCCTCAAGCCTACCATTCCTGCCTTCCAATTTTCTTTTGGAAGCCAAGGCGAAAATAATTGGTGATGCTTAGCCGCTGAACCAAAATCCCACAGCACGGGATCATGGTCTTGAGCTAATAGAGAATATCTACATATTTTGTCTCTTGACCACTCTCCAATAACTGTGCTTGTGAGATATCTGATGTTGTTATTATCAAAACAAAGGAGTGAACCGGCTTTTGAATTTTTTAGAGCCTCTCTGGCTCTTCCTAGTCTATATTTGTGAAGTCTAGGAAAATTAATTCTCTCTTCATAATCTACATTTGTCCTTCCATGAGAAGGTACTCTTCTATGCCAATCGTAATTTGGATTAATATCTTCAGGTTTTATGATTGAGGGTTCACTCATTTATTGAATTACCATCCCTCCATCAATCATAAGTATTTGTCCTGTCATATAATCAGACTCACTAGATGCTAAAAATGATGCTGTGCCCACTACGTCTTCTGGATAGGAATACCTCTTCATCAAAATCATATTCTCTGCAATTGAGTCCATTGACTCTCCGGGTTTGTCAAATTTTCCAATTGCAACTAAATCTTTATCTAGTTGCTCCCATAGCTCTGTTCTAACTACGCCAGGGCCATATCCATTAACGGTAATGCCATGCTCAACTAAACTTTTTGCACCACCTTTTATTAGAGCAGCAATAGCATGTTTGCTCATTCCATAAACCACAACATCATCAAAAGTTTCTCTGGATAAAATAGAAGCTACATGAATAATTTTGTAAGGTTCTTTTTGTTTACCTTGTTTAATCATTTGTCGGGCTTGTTCTTGCATACCTAAAAGGGCTCCTCGAACATTTATATCCATAATAAAATCATAATTTTCCTCAGTTATATCCATGAAGAAGAGTGGTTTGTTTACTCCAGCATTATTTATAGAAACATTTAGACTACCAAAATTTTCAACTGTTGCTTTTACAGCAGCTACGTGATCTTCACGATTTCGCACGTCTACTTTACATGAGATAGCCTCACCTCCAGCTGACCTAATTCTCTCTTCAACCTCTTTACAACCGTCAAGGTTGACATCTGTTAGACAAATTTTGGCTCCTTGGGCAGCAAAGTGCTCTCCTACCGCAGCGCCCATGCCTTGAGCAGCGCCTGTAATAAGGACATTTTTCCCTTTTAGTCTCTCTTTATCCATAAATTTCCTCCATCTTTATTATATAATATGTAATTAAATTACTGACTTCAAATATATTCAAAATGAATATTATCTACCTAAAGCCGATCTCTTTTTTTCCAGCAAAGATGTTTTTCGTTCATCAATTGTGGCAAGCAGACTTTTCCTAGCTTGCCGCGAGTCAAATACCCTAGACATAGTTTGGAAAACTATAACGATTACCAAAAGCACTGATGTAAATAATTGAAC
>CACMWO010000022.1 GCA_902617465.1 uncultured Alphaproteobacteria bacterium
AATCCTCATCATCAAAATATGAACTTGAATTTTCGGAGTCTTACAAATTCAGAAATTTATCTTTTGAAATAGTATCATGCAAAAACATTAAATTTGATAAATATATTGATAAAGCTGCCTTAATAAGAATTTACAAAAATGATAATGTATATATTGGATGGTTTTTTAAATATACTGATGAATTAAATCTATATTCTAATAAAATATATGAAATTTCATTAATTGATTGCTAATTAAATTTAGAAATATTTTTTTCTAACCAATTCGTATTATACATGCCGTTAGTAAAATCTTTTTGGTTTAAAATCCATTTATGTAGTTCTATATTTGTATCTATACCATCAATTATAATTTCATCTAAAGATCTTTTCATTATTGATATGGCTTCATTTCTGTCTTTACCTTTAGATATTATTTTCAAAACCAGACTGTCATAGTGAGGGTTCACCTTATAATTTGTATACAGGGCAGTATCTACTCTAACTCCTCTACCTCCTGGTACATTTATAAAATTTATTTTTCCTGGGCTTGGTGAGAAATCTTTTGCATTTTCTGCGTTTATTCTACACTCAATTGTGTGACTTCTTTTTATTAAATTAGTAAAATCTACTTTATATCCTGCAGCAACCATTATTTGACATTTGACTAAGTCAATGTCAAAAGCTTCTTCGGTTACTGGATGTTCAACTTGTAGTCTTGTATTCATCTCTATAAAAAATATTTCATTGTCTTGATACAAAAATTCTAAGGTGCCTAAGCCTTCATACTTATTTTGCAAGAGCAAATCTTTGATATTTTGCTCTATTTTCTCTAAATTATTTATTTTCACATAATCTGAAGGTATTTCCTCGATAATCTTTTGATTTTTGCGCTGAATTGAGCAATCTCTTTGCCCAATTATTTCAGCATAGTTATTTAAAGGATCTGATATAATTTGAAATTCTATGTGTTTTGCATTAGTTAGAAATTTTTCGGCATACATAGTGTCATCTCCAAAATAATTTTTTGCCTCTGCTTTTAGTTGAGAAAAGAAATTATCAATTTCACTTTTATCATTAAAAACCCTCATTCCCTTACCTCCACCACCATAAGCAGCTTTAATAACAATAGGTAGACCAATGTCATTAGCTTGTTTTATAGCTTCTTTTGTATTTTCTATATTTTTGGAATTTTTATCACCTAATATAGGTAACCCAAACTTACTTGCCAAATTTAAAGCATTACTTTTATTTCCTAATTCTAAAATAGATTTAGAACTAGGTCCTATAAACTTGACTTTATGTGAATTTAAAATTTTTGAAAATTTATCATTTTCACTTAAAAACCCGTAACCTGGATGAACCGCATCAGCTCCAGTTATATCAATAGCGCTAACTATACTGGGTATATTTAAATAACTTCCATTTGGTAATGCACTACCAACACATATACTTTCATCAGCGAGTTTTACATGCATTGCATCTGTATCTACATTAGAGTGAATAGCCACTGTCTTGACGTTAAGCTCTTTACATGCACGTATAATACGAACTGCAATTTCTCCTCTATTTGCTACTAGTATTTTTTTAAACAATTACAATATTTCAAACAGAGGTTGACCAAATTCAACAGCCTCACCATTTTTAACCATTACTGATTTAATTGTGCAATCTCTGTCAGATTTGATTTCATTAAAAGTTTTCATGGCCTCAATTAAGCATATGGTATCACCCTTTTTAATCTTCTGACCTTTTTTTGCAAATGGCGGAGAGCTAGGTTTAGGAGTTAAGTAAATAATGCCTACCATAGGACTATCAATACTAATTAAACTATCATTTATCTCTTTTTTAGTATTTTGACTATTTGGAGGCAATATATTTTGTGTATTTTGGCTGGTACTATGAATTACATTATTAGTTGATATTTCAATAGTATTTGTTTTATTAGAAAGTTTAATTGATCCTAAGTTATTATCTTTAATTTTTTTGATTAAGACATCAATTGTCTCATTAATTTTTTTATCCAACATTAGATACAATATACCTGATAGATTGCAAAATAAAACTGTTATATAAACTTACTACTTAAATTGTTTGGCTAACTTTAAATTTTGATTGTGATAATTTGATTTAATTTTAATTCCATAAATCTTTTTTTTGATTTCATCAATTTCATAATAGTTTAAACGGCCTACTAATTGACCATCTCTAATTATAAATGGTGTATCATAAGCACGTAATTCAAGAACAGCCGGAGTCCCTTTTTTATTATTACCAAATCCAGGATCAAAAAATCCAGCATAATGAACTCTAAAATTACCAAAACTATCTTTAAATGGCTCTAGTTCTGCAGCTTGATTATTTTTAATAATAATTGCTTCTTTAGATCTCAAAATATAAAACTCATCCCTTTCAATAATAAAATAATTATCTCTAGGGATTATCTTTTCCCAATATTTTTCAGATTTATAAAAATTAATTTTATTTAAATCAATAGCTGAAGTGATTTTTTTAGCTTTGTAAGCTGTAATTTTATTTTTTTTGATTGATACTGATATATTGATCTGTTTAATTTTACCTTTTGTCTTTGAGTCTTGAAAAAATCTTATTTGGTTTAATGATAAATTTTTTTTTAAAATAATGCTAAAAGATTGAGGAATAATTTCTAAGTATAATTTACCTTTATAGTTGTAATTAACATAGTCATATTCTTTTCCATTTTCAGTTATTACACGAGTAAATATATCTAATCGGCCCGTAGTACTTTTAGGATTTGATTTACCCATTATGTCATGAGGTAAACTTAACTTTTCATTTAATTCACATAAATAAATACAATTTTTTTCTAAAAGAGTATTTTTATTTAGATCAATTTTTGTTAGTGATAATTCTTTTATTACTTTTGATATTTTAATGTTATTAGGTATGAAAGAGGCTTTTATCCTATAACATTTATCAGATAAAGTTAAATCAAGTGAAGCTGGTTGTATTTGATTATTAAATGAAGAGTTATTAGAGTATATTCGCCTTTTAACAATAAGAGCTAATATTTGATCTCTATTTAAATAAGGCATAAGCTTTGTCTAAAGTTGGAATATTTTTAATATCATATTTTTTACAAAAAAAATCGGCTTTATTTTTATTATCCACTATTTTATAGAATTGACAAAAATAGAAGTTAGATAGGTCTTTATTATTAATTTTGTTATAATATTTTCCATATATATAATAATAAAAATACTCATTCATAACTTTATTATTAAATTTTAAATCTTCAATTAAGTAATATTTGTTTTCTAAATTATTGTCTAATAAATAGTTTATATATTCTATTTTTAAAAAAGAGCTATTATTTATAGTTAATAAATTTGAAAATATATTATGCCAATCGTGCAAGTAGAGGCCCTTTTTAAAAACCTCATATTTAATTAATTGTTCATTAATTTTATCTATTTTATCTCCTTGATAATAGACCCCTTTTTGGAGATTTCTAAAAAAATTATTAAAAGAATTGTTATTTGAGTTGTTTGAATATTTTGCTTTTATCCATTCAAATATTTCAGAATTTTTATTTAAATTATAATTTAAACCTTTTAAGTTATTTATTCTATCAGAGCTTCTTGGATGAGTTCTAAAGTATGTATTATTTGTATCATTTAGTTTATATAAACTCAAAAAATTTATTAATTCTGAAGTATTAATTTTATTTTCTTTGATTTTATCAATCATAAAATTATCAGCTTCAATCTCAAAGTTAATAGAATGTTTAGAAATTTTATTTACAATAGTATTGTTTAAACTAATTGATGTACCAATTCCAATATTTGGGTTTGAGGTAAATACTGCTATCCCAATTGAAAATAAATTGAAATAATTATTTTTGTATTTAGATTCTGTTAACTCTATTTTTTTAATTTGAAAATGATTTTTTTTTATATGTCCATATTCATGTAAATATATAGCTCTTAACGTATCTTCATTATATATTTCTTTTATTAATCCTACTGTAAAATAAATATTATCATATATCACAAAAGCATTTGCTGATTTATCATTAACTAAATAAACATTTACTTTTTTAAGTTTTAATTCTTCACTTAAGTCTGCAAAATAATCCTCAAATATAGCATCTCTAATGATTTCATAACTAAATAAATTTTTTAAAAATATTATAAAAAAAATAATTAAGAATAATTTAATTTTAATTATCAATTATTTTTTTTTATTTTTCTTCTATATGATTTTTCTGTACTAGTGTCATTACTTTTATTTTGTTCAACAATTTCTTGATTTTTATTTTTAACTTTATTTATTAGGTTTTCATTAAATTCATAAATTTTTTTAGGTATAGCTTCAGTAATAAATTTTATCTTGTACGATAGATCTATTAATTTTAATTTTTTATTAATTTCTTTCGAATTTTCAGTATAGAATTTTTCATCAATCTTAATTTCAATATCTTCATTATTCCCAATAGCATTAATGCCTTTAATATTAGAGATGATACTGTCAATTATAATTGATTTAGTCTTCTTATACCCAGCTCCGTCACAGCATTCACATTTATTATAAAACGTTTCATAAATACTCTTTCCAATTCGCTGTCTTGATATTTCCATTAAGCCAAACTGAGAAATTTTTGTAAATTGAACTCTCGATCGATCTTTATAGAATAATTCTTTTATTTTTCTTTCTACTTTTAAATTATTAGCGTTCATATTCATATCGATAAAATCAATCACAATTAAACCTGCAATATTTCTTAATTGAATTTGTTTAAATATTTCTTCACTAGCTTCTAAATTTGTGTTTAAAGCAGTAACTTCGATATTTTTTTCAGATGTTGCACGTCCCGAATTTATATCAATACTCGTTAGTGCCTCTGTTGGGTTAATTACTAAATAGCCACCTGATTTCAAATAAATATTTTCTTCTGTTAGACTGTTTATAGGATTTTTGATACCATAACTTTCGAAAAGTGGGAGTTTATCTTTATAGTGTGTAATTTTTTTATTTGATTTTACACTAAAATCTTTTTCTAATTTTTTGTACAACCTCATTGTTTTTAAATCTGAAAAAACAATTTCATCTATATTTCTTTGATTTAGGTCTCTTGCTACTTTAATTATTGGGGTATCTAATTCTGATATTAATAATGGTGCCTTTGACTTTAAAGTATCCTCTCTAATCTTTGTCCATAGTTTTTTTAAATAATCAAAGTCTGCAATTATATCCTCATCTTCTGCAGATATGGCATTAGTTCTGATAATCAAAGACATACCATCTGGTAAATTGAAATTATCATGTATTTTTTTTAATCTTTTTCTATCAAGTGGATTTGAAATTTTTTTTGATACCCCTCCTGTAGAGGAGTTATTAGGTAATAAAACACTATATCTTCCAGGTAATGATATAAATGTAGTTACCGCTGCTCCTTTAGTGCCCCTTTCTTCTTTAACAATTTGAATTAAAAGAACTTGATCTTTTTTTATTACATCTTGAATTTTATATTTTCTATAAAAAGATAAAAATTGTCTTTTATTTTCTTTTTCGTCATCTATTTCATTACTTTGTGTATCTCTATTATTAAATATTTTCTCATTATGTGGTATTTTGAAATAACTTGGATGTATTTCATCAAAAGGTAAAAATGCCTTCTTTTCAGATCCAAATTCAATAAATGCTGCTTGAAGAGACGGCTCTACCCTTGAGACAATTCCAAGGTAAATGTTATTCTTTCTACTATTTGTTAAATCACTCGAGTAGTCAAAATAGTTAATTTCCTGCCTGTCGGTTGCAATAATACATAATTCACTATCGATGTTACCATCAATAAAAATTCTTTTAGACATTTTTTTAAATCCTTTTGATATAATAAGTTAATATTAAATTTACTATTTGATAAAATGAAACTTTTTAAATATTTACAGTACATTTTTATAATTTCTATACTAGGCATATCCATAGTGATTATATATTTATGGAATATTCAACAAGATTTACCTGATCACAATATATCTCAATATTTTCCAAATGAAATAACAAAAATTTATGATGAGAAATATGAACTTATGTATCATGTCGGCAATAGAGACAGATTTTACCTAGATTATAAAGATATACCTAAAAACATGATTAACGCTATTATTTCAGCAGAAGATAAAACATTTTTTCGACATCAGGGTTTTGATGTTAAAGGGATAATTAACGCATTTATAATAAATATAAAAAATATTTATTCTAAAAATAATAATAACTATGTTGGAGCTTCTACGATTACACAACAATTAGTTAAAAATATTTTACTTAATAGAGACCAAACCATTTCAAGAAAAGTCAAAGAATTAATCTTGTCACTTAGAATAGAACAAGAATATTCTAAAGAATTTATAATAGAGTTATATTTAAACGAAATATATTTTGGAAGACGCTCTTATGGTGTAGCGTCAGCTTCTTTTAATTATTTTAATAAATCAATTTTTGACTTAGATATACATGAATTTGCATATCTAGCGGCTCTTCCTAAAGGACCAAATAATTACAATCCTAAAAAAAATTATTCAAAAGCTCTTGATAGAAGAAACTATGTCTTAAAACAAATGGAATTAAATAAATTTATAACTTTAGATCAATATAATTATTACTCAAATTTAGAAATAGACCTTTATGAGAGAAATAATAAAAAATACGAATTAGATTACAAAACAGACTTTATACTGAAAAGCTTGAATTCAAAATCATATAATAAAAATGCATTTTATATACAATCAACTATTGATCAGAGTCTACAAAAAATATCAGAAAAATCTTTAATTGATAATTTAGCATTATTTGAAAAAAAATATAGAAATTGGTCAGGTAGTTTTAAAAAACTTGAAGATATTTTAAAATTTAAGAATGAACATTGGAAAATTGCAAGAGTAATTAATAAAAATTCAAATGTAATAGAATTGTTAATAATCAATACAGGTAAAAAAATTTATTTAAACAAAGACAAAAATTTGTATGGTCCAAAAAAAACCGTACCAAATAATTATTTAGATTTAAATGATTATATATTTGTAACTAATATAGATAATACTTTTTACGCAGTCCAAACACATGAAATTAATGGATCTGTAATTATTATGGATCCTTTTAATGGAAACATAGTTTCTATGGTTGGTGGTGTAAATTATAACATCAGTAATTTTAATAGAGTAACTCAAGCATACAGACAACCAGGTTCATCAATAAAACCCTTTATATATGCTCAAGCGTTAGAAACAAAAAAATTCTTACCCAATACACTAATTTTAGACTCTAATATTCTTTTAGATCAAGGGAAAGATCTCCCAGTTTGGGTACCTAAAAATTATTCTAATAAGTCATATGGTGAATTAACATTTAGAAGGGCCTTAGAGACATCAAATAACTTGGTAACATTAAAAATTGGTCTAGATTTAGGTTTAAACTCTGTAAACAATTTTTTAGATAAAATAAATTTTTATAATAAAAGTTCTACTACTGATGTTTATTCGACACTCCTCGGAGCAGTAGAAAATAATCTTTTGAGTCTGGCTAAATCCTATTCAATTTTTTTAAATGGAGGTTATATAGTTGAACCATCAATAATTAAAAAAGTTGTTTCAAACGAAGGCGAATTAATTTTTAATAATGAATATTTCAAATGTAATTATTGTTCATTTACCACTGATGATAGATCATATAGAGTGCCAATAGTTAAATCTCAGAAGGAGAAAGTAATATCACCTCAAACTTCTTTTCAAATATTAAATATTCTAGAAGGAGCTATTGAAAGAGGAACAGGTAAAGCTTTGAATAAAATTGACTATCCAATTGCAGGAAAAACAGGTACTACAAATGAGAGTAAAGATCTATGGTTTTTTGGACTAACCCCTAGATACGTAATCGGTGTGTATGTTGGATATGATACACCTAGATCAATAGGATACAGAGAAACTGGGTCTTCTGTTGCTTTACCTATATTTAAAACTATTATTGAGAATTATCTTATAAATAATAAAAATAGGAATGATAAATTTGTCGTACCTAATGATTTAATTTTAAAAAAAGTTAATAAAGACAGTGGTAAGATTTCCAATGGACAAAATACAATTATTGACTATTTTACAAAGGAACAATTAGAAATACTTGATAATTTAAATAAGGTTGAGAGTATTGGTGGAATAAATTAATGGACAAATACGAGTTATTAAATTTAGTCAAGGAAATTGAGTCTCTTTTAAATCTTACAAGGAGGAGTCTTTGACTACGAAAATACTACTAATGAAATTAATAAGCTTAACAAAATTATCACAGATCCAATAAATTGGGATGACATTAATTTAATAAACAAATCACAAGAAAAATTAAAACATAAAAGTAACAATTTAAAAGATTATGATCTTGTTTTAAGTCAATTTAAAGATTTTAAAGAATTTATTGATATTTACGAATCTTTGGATAACAAAGAAATTGACGAATTAGTTAATAAAATTAATGAGCTAAAAAAAAAATGTGAAAGAATAAAAATTAAATCTCTTTTAAATAAAGATACTGATGATTGTAATGCATTTTTAGAAATACATGCTGGAGCAGGAGGAACTGAAAGTCAAGATTGGGCTGAAATGTTAAGTAGAATGTATCAACGCTTTGCAGAAAAAAATGATTATAAATATAAAATTATAGATTTCCAAAGAGGAGAGGAGGCTGGAGTTAAGAGTGTATCCATGAACATAACAGGTTACAAAAGTTATGGTTTTTTAAAAAACGAATCCGGTATTCACAGACTAGTTAGAATCTCTCCATTTGACTCAAATAAAAGAAGACATACAAGTTTTTCTAGTGTTTGGGTGTATCCTGAAATAGATAAAGATATTGAAATTGATATTAATAATAAAGATCTTAGAATTGATACTTTTAGAGCTTCAGGAGCAGGTGGCCAACATATTAACACCACTGATAGCGCAGTAAGAATTACCCATTTGAAATATAATATTGTTGTACAAAGCCAAAGTGAAAGATCTCAACATCGAAATAGAGATACTGCAATGAAGATGTTAAAATCAAGATTATATGAAATAGAATTAGATAAAAAAAATGAGCAAAAGAAAAAGGAAGAAGGTAATAAAAAAAAAATTGGCTGGGGTAATCAAATTAGATCATATGTCCTACATCCGTATAAAATGGTAAAAGATCTTAGAACAAATTATCAAACTTCTAATGCTGAAAACGTTCTGGATGGCGAAATAATTGATTTTTTAGAGTCAACTTTATTAGATGTATAAAACTTATTTTTTAAAAATTTTATTTGTAATTTTTTTTCCTTTTCAAATAATTGCTTACGATTTTAGCTTTAAAAATGAAAATAATTTATTAGAACTCGATTTTGAAGACAATCAATTAAAAGAGATTAAATTTGATTTTAATATTAATGGTCAAAGAAACTTTGGAATAATTAATTACCATAATAATGAAATTTATATTCTTTTAAATACTGATCAAATTTCATTTGCTAATTTTAAAAAAATATTTCCCAAACCTCAAAAAAATAAAAAACTTAATAAGAAAATAAATTTTAACTGGGAGATATCTGAATTGATAATTTCAGATGAATACTCACTTTTTTCTAATAAATTAAATTTTGTATACGATAAAGGATTTGAGTCTATGATGTTTTATGATAGAAAAAAGAATTTTGAGTTATCGATTCTCCCACAATCAGATGGAAATAAACAAATTTATTTATTTTCCAAAAATGCTGGACAATTTTTCTATGCCCAAAAAATAACTAAAAGTATGAATGGTGGTGCATTAATCGGTAAAGGATCTTTTAGAAAATTCAACGATTATGATTTAAATATCAAAGTGAAAGATTTTAGTATTGATAAAAACTCAAAGTTCTACAATTTACTTTTTACCTCAAGAATGCTTGATGTTTTTTCATTATTACAAAATAACCAAGATGAGTTTAATTATTTAGAAGTTCCCGTTCAGAGGAAGGGAAAGATTTTTACTTTTGATCATGCACTTATGTTAGGTGGAACAGTTGCCTTTTCATTTAAAGGCGAAGCTAATCCTAGTAATAAGACTGCAAGTGTAAATGGTACATACGGTCCTCTTTATTTATTCGAAAAAAATTTCAAAAATGTTCCTTTTTTAAGTGAGTTATTTGGAAAAAATGTTGAGGAAAGTCTTTTGGCAGCTGATTTTAAAGTAAAAAAGAACGGTAATAAAACAGACTTTATATTTAACCCTCTATCTATATTAACTCCTGGAAAAACAAGAAACTTTTTTGATATTTGGGAATAACTATTTTATTATTTTAATTTGATCATTTATTGAAATCTCCCCAGACTTCAATATTTCTGCACGTACTCCACTTTTAAATGCTAAAAGTTTAACTAGATTTTTTACTCCTAATTTATTTTGAAGATATTTACACGGTTGACATAACTCATGTATTTTAAAAACTACATTATTAATTTGTATTTTTTTATTTAATAATTTGTTTAAGTTAATACCTGATGTAATTATATTTCTCCTAAAATCTTTATAATCCAACTTTTTTTTTATTTTTTTATTAATATCATCAATTTTTTCAGACTCTATAAAAGTTACCTGTTCGTAATTATTATTAAAATTTCCATAATACCTGTCATTAACAATACCCTTATTTTTGTCTAAGATTGCTTGATTTATATAAAAAGTATTTTCTCCATTAAGATTGCTAATATTGATTGCTTTAATTTTACCCATTTTCTAATATATTTACCTTAGTTTATATTTATGGAAGATAACACAAATTTATACAGCCAAAGGAATATATTAATTCGCAATTTCCTTATTTTTTCAAGACTGGCACCCTTTGTTACTAGTTTTATAGGTTCTGTACTTATTAATAAGATCTTTCTAAAAACACCTAATTTAATTAATTTAGATTTTATTTTAATTTTTATATCTCTTTATTTGGTTTTATACGTATTTATTTCTCATACTAAGTCTTTATGTGAACAACTTGCTATTGTTAACCAAAAAATAAATTCACATAGCGACGAATAATAAGTTTTATTTAAAAATTTTTTTATTCCTTTAGGGTCTATTATAGTTTATAAAAGAACAAAATATGAACAAAAATATCCAAGCAAAGACTGATAAGGACAACAATCTTGAGTCTGTACCTTATGTTTTGTCTAAGATTTCAGCTGGATTTCCATCTCCAGCTGATGATTATATAGAAAATAATCTAAGCTTATCAGAACTATTGATCAAAAATCACCTATCAACTTTTCTAATGAGAGCTAGTGGTGACTCCATGGTAGATTCTGGAATTAATGATGGCGACATATTAGTTGTGGATAGGAGTTTAGAAGCTAAAAGTAGAGACATAGTAATAGCTATATTTGAGGGAAGCTTAACTGTCAAAAGACTAGTTATCAAGACAGATGGTTCTGCCATCTTAAAAGCTGAGAACCCATTGTACAAAAATATATTAATATCAGAGTACGCAGAATTAGAAATATGGGGAGTTGTTACTAGTGCTATTCATCAATTTATCAAATAATGAATATAGTAGCCCTAGTAGATTGTAATTCATTTTATGCCTCATGCGAGACTATCTTTAAACCTGATTTAAGTAAAAAACCTATCGTAGTTCTATCAAACAATGATGGATGTGTCATAGCTAGAAGTTCTGAAGCTAAGAAATTAGGAATTAAAATGGGAGTGCCTTTCTTTGAGATAAAACAAATAATAAAAAAATATCCAGTATATGTTTTTTCATCAAATTACAGTTTATATGGAAATATCTCATCTAGGGTAATGGGAGTATTAAAAGAGCACTGTGATAGATTGGAAGTTTATTCTATAGATGAAGCTTTTTTAATATTAAATAAATATTCAGAGAGAAGTTTTGTTTCAAGAGCAGAAGGAATAAAAAAAATAATAAGGAAGTGGATAGGAATACCTGTAAGTATAGGAATAGCTAACAATAAAACTTTATCAAAAGTAGCAAACCATCTAGCTAAAAAAGATGAACTGGGATCCCAAGTAGTAGAAATTATAAATCAAAAACAAATAGAAATATCCCTAAAAGTATTAGGGGTGGGTGATATTTGGGGAATAGGAGCTAGGATAGAGAAATTTCTTCAAAAAAATAATATCTACACTGCATACGATCTATACAAAACAGATCCGAGGTGGGTTAGGCAACACCTAGGAGTAGTGGGAGAGAGAACCTATAGAGAACTACATGGTGAAATATGTATACCGATAGTAGAGAGATCTGAACCAAAAAAACAATGTCGAGTATCAAGATCTTTCGAAAGTTATGTAACAAGTTTTCATGATTTAGAGAAAAGAATAATATCTTATGCTACTAGAGCCTCAGAAAAGATTAGATCTGATGGTTTGCAGGCAAAAAAAATTACTACATTTATTCGTTCAAATAAATTTAACAACAATAATAAACAATACCATGCAGCTAGGACTTATGATTTTATATCTCCATCAAATGACTTATTTGAGACGATTAAATTTGCTATAAAGGCACTAAAATCTATTTATCGACCAGAAATTAAATATAAAAAAGCAGGTGTTTTACTCTCAGACTTAACTCCAGAGGGAGAATACAATAGAGATTTATTTTTTCATCAATCAGAAGAGAGTATTTTAAAAAAAATTAGGGTAAATAAGGTGTTTGATAATCTAAATAACAGATACGGAAGCGGGACTATTTGTGTTGCCAAAGAAAACTACGAAAAGTTTTACATAACTAGAAGACAAAACTTAAGTCCCGCATACACATCAAATTTTGATGATCTACCTAATGTAAATTAATTTACAGCAGGTATTGATGCCATAGACTCTTCAAAAGCTTCAGTATCGAATTTATCTTCAGCAAGATTACCTGAAAAATAATCCATATATGCTTGCATATCAAAATGACCATGCCCACAAAGATTGAACAAAATAGCTTTTGATTTACCCTCGGCTTTACACTTAAGAGCCTCATCAACAGCACCTTTAATGGCGTGAGTGGCCTCAGGTGCAGGCATGATTCCCTCAGTTCTAGCAAATTGTATACCGGCTTCTAAGCACTCCTTTTGACCATAAGCTCGAGGTTCCATATGACCATTATGAACTAAATGCGATAGCATTGGGGACATTCCATGATATCTAAGTCCACCTACATGAGTAGGAGATGGCATAAAATCAGAACCCAATGTATGCATCTTTAACAATGGTGCAGATTTTAGAGTATCACCAAAGTCATAGGAATACTTACCTTTTGTTAAAGAGGGACAAGAAGAAGGCTCAACTGCAATAGCATGAACATCTTGTTCTCCTCTGAATTTTTTCCCTAAAAAAGGATTACATAAACCTGAGAAATTACTTCCTCCACCAGTACATCCAATAACAATATCAGGATAATCATTAGCCATTTCCATTTGTAGTAGTGCTTCTTGCCCAATAATAGACTGATGCATTAAGACATGGTTAAGGACACTACCTAATGCATATTTTGTATCATCATTTGTAGCAGCAACTTCTGCAGCCTCTGAAATAGCAATACCGAGTGAACCTGAACTATTAGGATCCTTTTCAAGTATGGCTCTTCCCGAATTTGTTTCATTAGACGGA
>CACMWO010000023.1 GCA_902617465.1 uncultured Alphaproteobacteria bacterium
CAATTGTCGGTATTCTTGCAGCTGCTCAAACTTTAATAATATTAACTGCTGGAATTGATTTAAGTGTTGCTGCAATGATGGTTTTAGCATCAGTATTTATGGGTAAGCTTTCTGTTGAAATGGGAGTTCCAACCCTCCCAGCAATAGCGGTAGGGTTTATCTCTGGTATTGCAACAGGTGCTTTCAATGGGTTACTGGTAACCCGCTTAAGATTGCCTCCGTTTATAGTTACTTTAGGAACTTGGAATATATTTTTTGCACTAGTAATATTCTTTACTGGATCTCAATCTATTAGAAGCTCCGATATTGAAGTAAATGCTCCTCTTCTGCATTTTTGGGGTGAGAGAATAAATCTTGGGGGTTTTGTATTCACTTACGGTGCGTTCCTAATGATTGGTATTTTCGTTTTTCTCTGGTTTTTACTCAATAAAACTGCTTGGGGGAGGCATGTTTACGCAATTGGCGATGATAAGGAGGCTGCTGAGTTATCAGGTATTAGAACTGATAGGATGTTAGTATCAATTTATGCTGTTGCTGGTCTTGTTGTTGCTATTGGAGCATGGGTTTCCATAGGTAGAGTTGGTTCAGTGTCTCCAACATCTTTTTATGAGGGTAACTTAGACTCCATCACAGCTGTTGTGATAGGTGGAACATCTCTTTTTGGTGGAAGGGGCACTATAATTGGATCTTTATTTGGAGCTTTGATTGTGGGTGTATTTAGCTCAGGTCTGTCCATAGCAGGTCTTGATGTATTGTGGCAAAGATTTGCTTTAGGTTGTCTTATTATAGTAGCTGTTGGAATAGATCAATGGATAAGAAAGGTCTCAGCATAATGCAGCCAGTGCTAGTAGCAAATAAGTTGTCAAAAAAATACGGTAAAGTTGTTGCACTCGATAGTGCTGATTTAGAGCTTTATCCAGGTGAGGTTTTGGGAGTAATTGGAGACAATGGTGCTGGAAAATCTACACTAATTAAGGTGTTATGTGGTGCTGTTATACCTGATAGTGGTGAAATATTGCTTGATGGAAATAAAGTTACTTTTACATCACCCATAGAAGCAAGAAAATTAGGTATCGAAACTGTTTATCAGAACCTTGCACTTTCACCTGCTTTATCAATCACTGATAATATGTTTTTAGGAAGAGAAATTAGACAAAAAGGCTTTATGGGTAGTTTTTTAAAATTTTTAGATAAAAAAGCAATGGCAGATGAAGCTAGAAAACGACTGTCTGATCTTGGTCTATTAACCATACAAAATATAAATCAATTAGTTGAAACATTGTCTGGAGGTCAACGGCAAGGTGTTGCGGTTGCAAGAGCAACATCATTTGGAACTAAAGTCGTTATTATGGATGAGCCTACTGCCGCTCTAGGTGTCAAAGAAAGTAGAAGAGTTTTAGAATTAATAGGTGAGGTGAGGTCTAGAGGAATTCCCATCATATTAATTTCTCATAACATGCCTCATGTGTTTGAAGTAGCTGATAGAATACATATTCATAGACTTGGAACCCGATTATGTGTAATTGACCCAAAGAAACATGAAATGTCTGATGCTGTCGCATATATGACAGGTGCTAAGCAACCACCTAAAGATTAGTTTATTAAATTAAATTCAGCAGAAATACTTTTACTAATAACATTTAATCCATTTGGAAGATCATTTTTATAAACTTTATTTTTAATTTGATCATTAGATAGCCCATAACTCTCCCATCTTTCAATTAATCTTTTTTCTAAAATATCTTTATTACAATCAATCATTATAGTTGTGTCAAAAAAATTATGAATTTTTTTCCATGGTTCTTGATCAAGCAATAAATAATTACCCTCTACTATTATAATTTTTGTATTCTCAGATATGACTAATGCAGATGATCTTGATAGTTCTAATGATCTATCGAAGATAGGAACAATTACTTCACCCTCATTTTTTAATCTTAATAAACAATTTAATAAACTTAGTACATCAAATGTTTCTGGTGCCCCTTTTCTCTCAATCAATTTTTTTTTCATAAGAATATTATTATCTAGATGGAAACCATCCATTTGAAGAACACTTGATTTGTGGTTTTTAGATATTAGTTCAGACTTTAATTTTTCAGATATTGTGCTTTTTCCAGATGCTGGCGCTCCTGCAATTGCAATAAAATAACGACTTTGATTAATTTTAATAACATTTTCTAGTATTTTGTTTACTAATTCAGGGAATTCTATTCTTTGGTTACTAGACATTTTTTCCTAAATAAAAGCTTTTCCACCTTAAAAATCTGTCTTTTAAGATATCCGTTTGAATTTCATTCTTGCCTATGATTTTTTTGACTTTTGGAAGACTAAGGGCTTCACTTGGTTTTAAATTATTGTAACCAAGAAATGCTATTCTAGCAGCCCCAAAAGCAGCCATTGTATCTGAAGCATCCGTTATAGATAAATCTCTCTCCATCAATGAAGCAAGTATTTGTATCCAGCTATCATTTTTAGAACCACCTCCTATTACAAAGATGTTATCTAACTTTATACCTGTCTTAACTAAGGAAGTATAATTATCATATAAACCAAAAGAAATACCTTCTATTAAACTATATATTAATGTATCTCGATGAGTGTCAATACCCATTTCGTGAAAACTTGCTCTTATATGAGGGTCATTAATTGGGGTTCTTTCACCTGTGAGATAAGGAAGATAATAAGGGTATCTATTTATATCAGAAAAATTATTTAAAACAGAACTTAACACTTTATTAATCTCATCAATTGATGAATTAAAATTATTTATAAACCAATTAACATTTGAGGTACAAGAGAGCATCACTGACATGAGATGCCATGTTTCTGGTAAGCAGTGGCAAAAGGAATGTATCGCATCATCATAATTTTTTAAAAAATTTTTTGTTGAGCCAAAAATTACACCAGAAGTACCTAAAGATAATGAAGCATTTCCCTCTTGGTAAAGCCCTAATCCAACAGCGGCGGCAGCATTATCTCCTGCTCCACCAAATACTTTGCAAGAGTTATTAAAGCCATATCTTTCTGCAATCTCTTTTTTTATTACACCTGTTTGATCGGTACCCTCACAAGTTTTAGGCATTTGCGAGATATCCATTGAGCCGATATCTAAAAGTTTATTAGACCAAGTTCTATTTTTTACATCTAACCAATAAGTGCCTGCTGCGTCTGACAAATCACTAAAAAACTCTCCTGTTAAATAAAACCTTAAATAGTCTTTCGGCAATAAAACCTTTGCAATTGAATTAAAATTTTCACTTTCGTGTTCTTTCATCCATAAGATTTTTGGTGATGTAAAACCAGGCATTGCTATATTTCCAGCTATATCCATAACAGTCTCGTCAGCCATAATTTGACTGCACTGCTTAAAACTACGTGTATCATTCCAAAGTATGCATGGCCTTATGACCTTATAATTTTTATCAATACAAGTTGCACCATGCATATGTCCGGAAAAAGATACAGCTTTGATCTGAGATAAATCAAATTTCAAAACAATTTGTTTGATACACTGATCTAACGCTTTTATCCAAAATGATGGATCTTGTTCTGACCAGCCATTTTGAGGAGTGGACAGTGGTATATCTTCGCTATTTACACTAAACAAAATTTCTTGTTCTTCTCCAAGTAGCAAACACTTCATCGAAGAAGTACCAAGATCAATACCTAAATACATTTTTACATTATATAGAGAATAAAACTATTTTCTATTTTTAGAATTGAGTATAATCAAGTTATGAAAAAGTCTTTAGATCAAAAAATTCTTAGAATAAAAAATAATAAATATTCTCCAAGAGACTTCATTATAGCAGATGCTAAAGATGGCGATCTAGCAATGGGTATCACAACACCTGGATCAAAAAGAAATGAAAATGGAAAAGTACTAAAAGGATATAAAAATCTAATAGATTACAAAAATGCAATGATATCGATGACTAAATCTAATTTAGTAGATATTATGCTGATGTCTGCATCAGTTGGTGAAGATCTTGTAAAAAGAAATTTATTTAAAAATTCAAGTATTACACCTGCTATTAGAATGAATGATACGACTGATATCTGGCTGATGAGAAATGGAAATTATAGAAAAACTAATCCTAGACCTTTTCGGTCTGCTCAAATGAACAAAGTAAGTAAATTAGTTAATCTTGGTTTATTTTCTATAACATTTTCTAATAATGTTGACTATGACCTTGCAATGTTAAATGCCTATAAAGGATATAGAATTGAGGCTTCTAAATATAAATTTAAACATTTTTTAGAAGTATTTAATTCCCCGATTGATCTAAATATGAACATAAGACAAATGGGTGATTACATTAACGATTGCATTATAAAAGCAATAGCTGGGCAAACTAAGGATGAGAGACCTCTTTTTTTGAAAATAGCTTACAATGGTCCAAAAGCAATGGAGGAGCTAGCCAGCTTCGATCCTGAAAATCTTATTGTTGGTATTCTTGGGGGTAGCAAGGGCACGACAAGAGATTGTTTTGAATTAATTAAAAAAGCCAGTCAATATGGTGCAAAAGTAGCTTTGTTTGGGAGAAAAATTAACTTAGCTGAAGATCCTATCTTATTAGTAAAAATTATGAGAGAAGTTGTTGAAAGTAACATTAAACCTAAGGATGCTGTAAAACTTTACCATTCTGAATTAAAGAAAAATAAACTCATACCCGACAGGAAACTTTTAAAAGACCTTGAGATCACTGAAAAAGTTTTAAAATTATAATTTAGATATATTGGGTAAATTTCCAGAAGAGGCATTAACTTTCATCATAGATGTCCCAGCTGCATGAGCTTTTTTGAGAGTTTTTTTTATGTCCCAATTTTCATGTATTCCAAATATAAATGCTGCACAAAAAGCATCTCCAGCTCCAACTGAATTTATTACCCTGCTTTTTGGTAAAACCTTTGATTTAGTGTAAATTTTTTTTGATCTATCAAAATAGAGCGACTCAGTTGGACTATGAATAACAACTCCTCTAATAATACCCTTTTTGAAAACTCTACTGATTAACTTGATTAAGATTTTTTGATTAAGTTTTTTATTGAAGTCGTAAATTTTTTTATCAAATAGTATCTCTGCTTCAATTTCATTCAAAAGCAAATAATCGGTGAATGGCAATGAGCTTTCAATAATATTTTTATATTTAGGGTGCTTATTTGAAACTAAATCTAAAACTGTTATCACATTTTTACTTTTAGCTTTTTTTAAAACTTTTGATAAACGAGTTTTTTTGTCAACATCAAATTTGTCCAATTTACCTAATAGTGTAATATATCCGACATAAAGAACTTTAGGTAAAATTTTTAATTGGTTAATTTTAAAATGTTTTTTATCAAGTAAGCTGTTTGCCCCTGGATAATATAAAAAAGTTCTTTCTTTTTGTTTTTCAAACATACAAACGGTATGAGAAGTAGAAATTTGCTTTGATACAATTAAATATTTAGTCTCTATTTTATTTTCTCTACAATGTTTTTTTATAATTGATGCATCTGTATCAAGTCCAATTGATCCCATTGCGTACATTGGATGTTTAAATCCTAAAGAATTTAAATCCGTCAAAACATTTGATGGACCTCCACCTACGCATTGAAAAGTATTAGAAATTGCTTCTAATTTACCTCTATCAGGTAAATTATCTATTTTGTATGTGGTATCTACACACCACATTCCAAGGGCAATTATACCTCTTTGCATTATATTTCATTCCAGAGAGGATGTATCGCAACTTCATCTTCTTCAACTTCAGTAAACCTTCCCACACTTTCTAAAAAATAGTTATCTTTATTATCATCGTTGACTTGAGAAACCTCTCCTGCCATAACCATTCCTGAACCCTCAGCAGAGTAAAATTTATGATATATGTTTCTTTCAACAGTGACGCTCTGACCTCTTTTTAAAATTAAGGGTTCTCTTGGTGCAACGGAAACTATTTCACCATCAACAAGAACATCAATTTTGGAGTTTAATTCAATTTGATTTGAGTCTACTTCTAAAAATTCAATTACTAATTCCCCGCCTCCCCGATTAATTATATCTTCTAGTTTTACCTTATGGCTATGAAAAGGAATTTCTTGACCTTCTCTCATAAACAATAACTTTTCTGCATAGGGTTTGTCATCATTATTACCCTGTATTCCATTCCTTATACAAAACAAGGTGATACCTTTTTTTTCAAATTCGCCTTTACCAAAATCAGTAACATCCCAGCCCATTTGATGATTTTTTAAATAATTTTTTAGGTCAGGATTATTGTTGTACTCTTCTTTAGACCAATAGCCCCATTTAGGTAGAACCCACGAATATCTATCGATCATATCTTTAGCTTCAGATATTGCAGCATTTATTTCAGATCTTTTCATTTCAACTTAGATTATCAAAAAAATAAATAATTGATATAATCAAGTAATGAAAACAATAATTGTTGATCCTTTTCCAAGACAAATGGATCTTATTTTCTCTAAAGATAAGCTTGTTTATTTAAAAAAAAATTTCAAACTTATTAACGCTCCAATAAAAAATAAAAAAATTTTTTATCAAAACAATATATCAAAAGCAGATTTTATAATTGGACAACCTGACCTTCCAAATTCAATTTTAAAAAAGGCAGCAAAACTTAAAGCTATATTCAATGTTGAGAGCAACTTCATGGACAATATGGATTATGAGTATTGTTTTAGAAATGGTATCTATGTTCTCTCCACTGCTCCTGTTTTTGCTCAAACAGTTGCTGAAATTGCAGTTGGTTTTACTTTATCTCTCAAGAGGGAAATTCATCAATCACATATAGATTTTATTAATAATAAAGAAAAATATGGATTGGAAAGTAATATGAATGCTAGTTTATTGCAGAATAATACTGTCAGCTTTATTGGTTTTGGAGATCTAGCCAAAAAGTTAAAACCCTTGTTAGAGCCATTCACAAATAATTTTCTTGCATACGATCCTTGGCTTCCAAGCAAGTTGCTTGAGGATAATAATTGTAAAATTAATTCTCTTAATGAAATATTTAAAAAATCAGATGTGATATATGTTCTTAGTTCTATCACAACAAAAAACAAACATATGATTGATAAAAAGCTACTGAGTCTGATGAAACAAAATTCTTGTTTACTAATTCTAAGTAGGGCTAATGTAGTGAATTTTAAAGACCTACTAAAAATTTCAAAAAAAAGAAAAATAAAAGTTGCAACAGATGTATTTCCTGAGGAGCCAGTAAAAAAAAATGATCCCATACGTAAATCTAAAAATATTCTTTTCTCAGCACACAGAGCGGGAGCTCTAGAGTCTGTCTTTTATGAAATGGGCGAAATAGTGTTTGAAGATTTAAAACTAATAAATAAAGGTCTCCCTCCAAAGTTATGTAGAAAAGCAGAGCTAGAGACTGTCGGAAAACTAAGATCAAAACCAGTAAAGATTAATTAATTAAGTTGAATTTAACGAATTAATTTAGTTCTATGTTATATGCTTATTAAAATTGATCCTATTCTTAGTCCAGAGGTTTTGCATACTTTAAGAGCGATGGGGCATGGAGATAAATTAATTTTATGTGACTCAAATTTTCCCGCCTATTCGATGAACTCCAGAGTTCATCGTATTGATGGTGTAAATGCTGCAAGAGCTGCCGAGGCTATACTCTCCGTATTTCCTCTAGATAGCTTTGTCGACTCTCCTATTCAAAGGATGGAAATTGATGGAGATCCAGATCAATTAAATGAAGTTCATCAAGAAATAATTGACATAACTAAGAAAACCTCAGGAGAGCATTGGAAAATTTCATCTATTGAAAGGTTTAAATTTTATGATGAAGCCAAAAAGGCATTTGCCATAATAACAACAAACGAAACAAGACCATTTGGATGCTTTATCTTAACTAAAGGAGTTGTTAAACCTGATGGTACTGTTTGGGTACTAGATCATTGAGTATTTGTGTATTTGGGATATTCGTTGCAGATCTGTGTTTTTTTGCAAATGATATTCCAATACCAGGTCAAACCATATTAGGAAAAAAATACATCATCGGACCAGGTGGTAAAGGGTCTAACCAAGCAATAGCAGCAGCTAGGGCAGGAGGTAATGTATCATTTATAAGTAAAGTAGGTAAAGATAGCTATGCCGATCTTGCAATCTCTTTATACAAGAGAGATAAAATAAATTATGATGGTTTGGCTATCTCTGAAAATGAATCAACTGGGGCTGCAGGTATATTGATTAATGAAAAAACTGGGCAAAATGCAATAAATGTTGTTCCAGGAGCTGCTGGTACGATTGATGAAAATTTAATTGACTCAAAGTTAAATATAATTGAGTCTTCTAATGTTTTTTTAACTCAGTTAGAGACACCAAAAGAGGTAACACTCTATGCTCTAAAAAAAGCGAAAAATTTTAATTGTACAACAATTCTAAATCCAGCACCCGCCAGTGAAATAACTAATGATAACTTTCAATATTTTGATTTTTTTACCCCCAATGAAACGGAAGCAAGTTTTTATTACGGTCAATCAATTAAAAATGAGGAAGACTGTAAAAAAGCAGGATGTTTTTTTTTAGACAAAGGGATAAAGAATATAATTATTACACTTGGAGAAAATGGTTGTTATTTTAAAAACAATAAAGAGGAGTTTATAGTACCTGCTTCAAATCTAAAAAAACCAGTAGTTGACACAACAGGTGCGGGAGATGCTTTTAATGGGGCTCTAAGTGTGGCAATCTCACAAAATAAAAACTATAAAGAAGCTATTGAGTTTGCTAATCTTGTGGCAGGTGTTTCTGTTACAAGGGAGGGAGCAGCAAATTCGATGCCATACAAAGAGGAACTACTTTAAAAATGCCATATATTTCAGACAAAAATCGCTATCAAAAAATGCATTATAGAAACTGTGGTGATAGTGGTTTAAAACTACCTGTCTTGTCAATAGGGTTATGGCATAACTTTGGTGGCAATGGAATGGCTTCAGAGTCTAAAAAAATTCTTTTTGAGTCTTTTGATGCAGGAATTACTCATTTTGATTTAGCAAATAATTATGGACCACCTTATGGCAGTGCTGAGTCTAATTTTGGAAAAGTCATGAAAAGTGATCTTGGAAAATACCGTGATGAGTTAATTATATCGTCTAAAGCAGGTTACGATATGTGGGATGGACCCTATGGTGAATGGGGTTCAAAAAAACATGTAATTGCTAGTTGCGATCAAAGTTTAAAGAGGATGAAACTGGATTATGTAGATATATTTTATTCTCATCGTTTTGATCCAAATACACCTCTTGAGGAAACAGCTGATGCTTTAGAAAGTATCTATAAAGCTGGTAAGGCCCTGTATATTGGTGTCTCTTCTTACTCCTCCAATAAGACAAATAAAATGATTTCAATTTTAAAGAGCAAAGGAATCAAATTATTAATTCATCAACCTTCTTATTCATTAATTAATAGATGGATTGAAAAAGATTTAACAAAAACTCTCATAAAAAAAGGGGTTGGTTGTATCGCCTTTTCTCCACTAGCCCAAGGTTTTTTATCTAATAAATATTTAAAAGGAATTCCCAAAGTTTCAAGGGTTAATGAGAATAGCTCTTTCAGCAAAGATTTAATAACGAAAAAAAATACTAAAATTATTAATGAACTCAATAAAATTGCAAAAAGAAGAAATCAATCTCTATCCCAAATGGCTATAGCTTGGGTATTAAATAATCGTGCAATAACCTCTGCTTTAATTGGGGCTAGAACAGTAAAACAGCTTAAAGAAAACTTAGCTACACTTGATAATTTAAAATTTTCAAAAAAAGAAATAAAAGAAATAAATAAAGCTGCAAAAGAGGGTGATATAAATATATGGGCTCCTTCTAGTGCCCATTAATTAATTGAAATTCTTTATTATCTCACTAATAAATTAAATTTTAATCCACTTTTTTTTCTTAATAGACATAAAAATTGCATCTAAGACTTTCATATTTTTTTTTGCATCTAATAATCCATAATCTATTTTAGTTTTATAAATTAACTCATTAGAAAATTTTGTAACTTGATGTTCATATTGATCAGTCGCTGGAAATACTTTTATTGTATTGTCTTTTCGATAGATTGATTTTCCATTGTAGATAACAACTGTAGTTGGTTTATTCGCAATTGCGTTGAAAGGATTTTCAATAACAACTGTTTTTTTTGTGCCAAGAATTACTACTTGTTGTGAATATGTGCTTTGTGTAGCAACTGTAAAGGTTGAGAAAATATCTCCAAAATCTAACAATGCGGATGATAAAATATCTGTTTTAAATTTTTTATCATTTTTAGAAGTTGCAATAACTCTTTTTGGTTCTTTATCTAAAAGAAATCTTGATATGACAGTCGGATAACATCCAATGTCATAGACGGCCCCTCCACCAAAGTTTTTGATATTTCTGATATTTTTTGGATTTTTATTATTGTATGAAAACACTGTTGATATACTTGATATTGATCCGATCTTACCTGATTTTATATATTCTTTAACCCATCGCCATTGAGGATGATGCCTGACCATAAATGCTTCTTTAACAATAACTTTATTTTGTGAGGCAATTTTTATTAATGGGTCTATATCTTTTGATTTTAAAGATAATGGTTTCTCTAATAGGAGATTTTTTTTATTTTTACAGGCCTCAATACTTGATTTTATATGTAAGTGGTTAGGAAGGGGGTTATAAATTACATCTACATCTTTATCTTCATATAACTCTTTATAAGAACCATAGCTTTTAGGTATTTTAAATTTTTTTGTTAAAGCCGTTGCTCTGGATAAATTTCTACTAGCGAGCGCTATAACCTGACTATTTTTAGATTTTCTTATTGCAGGTATTACGTGCTCCCAACCAATTTTAGCAGTGCTTAATATGCCCCAATTAATAATTTTTTTTTTCATAAAAAAAATTTAAACCTATTTGACTACAATCCATACATATATTTAAAAGATTTCATACATATATTTTATAACTTATGGTATCTATTTAAAAATGAGTGATTTTAAAATAGGCATTGATTACGGTGGTACCAAAATTGAGGGTATTTTAATAGACTCAAATGGTAAAGAAATTCTGAGAAAAAGATCTACTTATGAAAAAAATTACGAAAGTGGTTTAAATACCGTAAAATCTTTAGTTTCAGAATTTGATAAATATACAGATCAACAAAATTCTGTAGGGGTTTGCATACCAGGATTTTCTTCATATGAAACTGGCTTAGTAAATAATGCTAATTGTATATGGATTAATGACAAACCATTTCATAAAGATTTAGAAAAAAGTTTAAATAGAGAAATTCGAATCATGAATGATGCTAACTGTTTTGCATTATCTGAAGCTATCGATGGTTCTGGGGCAAATTATAAATCAGTTTGGGGTGTAATTATTGGATCGGGTTTTGGCGGATCATTTGTTTATGAAAAGAAAGTCATTGAGGGCGTTAACCAAATTGCAGGAGATTGGGGACATCAACCATTACCCTATCCTACTGAGGAGGAAATTAATTCTGATGTCCAATGTAATGTAGGTAATTGCAAAAGACCCTTATGTGCTGAGCAATTTATATCAGGAATAGGTTTTACAAAATTATTTAACGAGAAATATGGCACCAGTTTAAGAACAAGAGAAATAGTTGCTTTGGAAGCAAATGGAGATGAAAGAGCAAAAAAAGAATTTGAATTATATGAAGATCGTTTTGCCAGATTAATATCTGTAATGATAGGTATCGTTGACCCTGATGTAATAGTTTTTGGTGGAGGTATGTCAAACGTTGGTAGACTTTATGACAATATACCTAAATTACTTCCTAAATACACATTTAGTGATAAGATAAGAAATAAGATCTTACGGAATACTCACGGTGACTCCAGCGGTGTTAGAGGGGCAGCGTGGTTGTGGGACTCAGATAAATTTTAAATGAAAAAAATTGGAATTCTTACTAGTGGTGGAGACTGTGGTGGTTTAAACGCCGCAGTTAGATCGATATTTTTCAGAGCTAAAAATACATATCAGATGGAAGTTATGGGTATTCGTGATGGCACTGTTGGTTTAATGCAAAGACCAGTGGCTTATGTTCCATTAGACTATCAAACTTTTAGCGGTTCTCTTCTAAGACAAGGTGGGACATTTTTGGGAACAACAAGTAAAGGTAATCCTTTTAAATTTCCCATGCCAGATGGTAAATACAAAGATAGATCCCAAGACATTATTGATGGTTACAAAGAATTAGGTCTTGATGGGCTTATTGTTATAGGCGGAGATGGAAGCATGTCGATATTAACTGAAATTGCAAAAAGAGGTGACTTAAATATTGTAGCCATACCTAAAACAATTGACAATGATGTGGGAGCCACTGAAAGCTCCATAGGATTTAATACAGCTGTAAATGTTGCTACCCAAGCACTAGATAACTTACAAACAACTGCTGCAAGTCATCAAAGAACGATGATTTTAGAAGTAATGGGTAGAGACGCGGGACACATAGCTATTAACGCAGGCATTGCAGGTGGAGCAGATGTAATCCTAATTCCTGAACTAGATTACTCTATCAAAGGAATTGTCAATAAACTCACTGAAATGAAAAATAGAGGAATAGTTCATTCGCTGATTGTAGTAGCAGAGGCAGTAAAAACAGAAAATGGAAAAAGTTACACTGTTGAATACGCTGATGGTCAAAAAAGATTAGGTGGAATAGGTAATTATCTTTCAGAGGAAATAATGAAAAGTACTGATATAGAGTGTAGGGTCACTTCTTTGGGGCATGTTCAACGAGGTGCGCCTCCTACTCCACGTGATAGAATTTTAGCTAGTGCTTTTGGAGTTTATGCTGTTGATTTAATAGCAAAAGGAAAATATGGAAGAATGGTTGCCTGGAGAGATAGGAAAGTTGTTGATGTTCCAATTAGTGAAGGAATTTCTACTTATAAAGTTGTAGATAGATCAGATCCTCTAATTGAAACTGCTTTAGCACTTGGGGTATATGTTGGTGATATAAAGTGAATGTTTATACCAATAGAAAAAATTTCAAATCTTCAAGAATTTAAAAAAGATATTTTTAGTGGAAAAGTTTTTGTATTTCAAAAATCAAAAACTTCTAATGATTTAATAACCCAAATTAAAAATAAAATACAAAATATTTATGATGGTGAAATAGAAAAAATACACTATTTAAAAAATTCTGAGGATATAAGTAAGGATATTGTATCAAAATTAAAAAACCATGAAGATTTCAGAAAACTATTTTCAAACTTTTTATATGAAATTGGATATAATAAAGGTGGAACTTTTTGGGATCGATTTGTGGTAAGAGTAGCACCAGCAGAAAATAACTTACCTTATAGAGAAGCATCTAGAATAAATATTCATCGTGATACTTGGGGCACAAATTTGTATCAACAAATTAATTGGTGGGCACCAGTAAGCAATGTAGAGGAAAAAAATACTATGATTTTTTATCCAGATTATTTTGATGTTCCAGTTAAAAATACTACTTCGACTTGGGACT
>CACMWO010000024.1 GCA_902617465.1 uncultured Alphaproteobacteria bacterium
TTGTCAGTTCTGTTTGATGATCAGCTTGGTGGATTGTTTGAAAATATTCTGACAACTTTTTTAGCTTTTCCTTGGAGGATTTTAGAAATTGCTCTAAATTCTTATCTCCAATTATCTCAATCACAAATTTTTTATTACTAATCCTCAAAATTACTTATCGTAAGCATTAATTATTTTTTCTACTAGTGTATGTCTGCATACATCGCTACTATTTAAATGAATAAAACCGATGTCTTTGACTTTTTCTAATTTTTCCATTGCGTCCTGCATTCCACTTTTTGCATTATCGGGTAAATCTTTTTGACTTAAATCTCCCGTGATAACCATTTTTGAGTTTTGTCCTAATCTAGTTAAGAACATTTTCATCTGTGTCGATAAGGTGTTTTGTGCTTCATCTAAAATTATAAAAGATTTATTTAATGTTCTTCCTCTCATAAAGGCAAGAGGAGCTATTTCTATTAAATTATTTACCATTTTTCGGTCAATTTCCTCACCTGGCATCATCTCATACAAGGCATCGTAAAGTGGTCGTAAATAGGGGTCAATTTTCTCTTTCATATCTCCAGGTAAAAAACCTAATCGTTCACCTGCCTCAACTGCTGGTCTTGATAGTATTAATCGATTAATTTTTCCTTCCACAAAAAGACTAACTGCATATGCAACAGCTAAGTAAGTTTTTCCTGTTCCCGCTGGACCAACAGCAAAAACAACATCTTTTGATCTCATTTCTTTTAAAAAGAGCTCTTGGTTTTTTGTCTTGGGATAAATTGTTTTTAATTTTGTATTGATTTGAAATTTCTGATCTTGTTCGATTTGTTCTTTGATGTATGTAGGTTTTGCTAAATCAATATTGTTTTCTATTTCTTCTGCAGAAATATCATTGTTCTTTAATTTTTGGTATAAGCCTTGAATAATAAAGTAGGCTTTTTCAACTGGATCTCTATTACCTTTTATAGACAAAAGGTTGCCTCTTGTGTAAAGCTTTACTTTAAATTTATTCTCTAAGACCTTTAAATTTTTATCATGATAACCAAATAGACTTGATAGAAACTGATTATCCTCAAACTCAAGTTGTTTTTGATGGGAAGAAATATTTACAGGACTCATCTAAATTTTTTCTCCTAATAATGAGTGTGTTAAAACCTCCTTTATTTGTACAGGAATTATTTGACCTATTATTTCTTTATCTCCCTGCAAGGCTACACTTTGATTAAATTGTGACTTGCCTTTGATTTGTCCTATGTGTTTACCAGCACCATCAATTAATACTTGCACTGTCTTTTTTACAAACTGGTTGTTGTATTCAATTTGTTGTTCATTGAGTAAATCTTGTGTGATCTTTAAACGCTCGTTGAGAATTAATTGATCTATTTCTTCACGATCGGCAGCAGGCGTACCTGATCTTGGGCTGTACTTAAAAGAGTAAGAGTTCATGTATTTAACTCTTTCGATTAGATCGATTGTGTCTTCAAAATCTTTGTCTGTTTCTCCAGGAAAACCAATAATAAAATCCGAGGAAAGTGCTATATCGGGTTTTACTTTTCTGACCTTTTCGATGATTTCAAAATAATAATCCCTGGTATGTTTTCTATTCATTAATTTTAAAACTTTGTCAGAACCTGATTGAACAGGAAGGTGAAGATAGGGCATAAGTTTTGAGTTTTCACCATGAAGGGAAATTAGGTCATCAGTCATATTCACAGGGTGACTTGTAGAATAGGTAATTCTCTCAACTCCATCTATTAAACTAATACTGTTAATAAGAGATGCTAGATTATTTGATTGACCTTGAGTATCTAAACCATGGTAGGCATTAACATTTTGACCTAAAAGTGTGAATTCCACTACACCCTGATCAATTAAAGTTTTAACCTCATCAGAGATTTCCTTAACTGTTCTTGAATATTCTGATCCTCTTGTATAGGGAACAACGCAGAAATGGCAAAACTTATCACAGCCTTCTTGGATAGTCACAAATGCAGATTTATTCGATGTATTCGTTTTAATATGATTAAGCGTGTCAAATTTTTCATTAACATCAAATTCAGTAATAGATGTTTTAGGTAAATTATTTTTATCTAAAAATTTATTCAATGACTGAATAGATTGAGGTCCGATCACTAAATCTACATACGGTGCTCTTTTTTGTATTAACTCACCTTCAGCTTGAGCTACACAGCCTGCAACAATAACTTTTTGATCATCTTTTCCTTTTTTATGAATTTTTCCTAAATCTGAAAATGTTTTTTCCGTTGCCTTTTCACGGATGTGGCAAGTATTTAAAACTACATAGTCTGCATTTTGAAAGTCATCGGTTTGATTAATATTATGCGATAGAAAAATATCTTTCATTTTATCAGAGTCATAAACATTCATCTGACAACCAAATGTTCTAATATAAAATTTCTTATTTGATAGCATTAAGGGATTTTGCAAACAAAATTGCGTCTTGCGTATTTGGAGCGTTTATAGACTTACTCCGATAATAGTTTTTTCTTTCATTGTAGGCTTTATAGCCTAATTTTTCATAAAGTTTAATAGCAAAATTATTAATAGCACTCGCTTCCAGAAAGATTTTAAATGATTTTCCAGTACTTTTGAGTTGTTTTTCAAGCTCTTCTAAAATCATTCTTCCCAACCCTTGGTTTCTAAATTCAGGCAAAACAGCAATATGTAAAATTTCAAATTCACTGACCTTTTGATCTTGATATAAAAAATGTCCTATCAAAGCACCTTTGACGTTAGTTTGATCTAGAAGATAAATATTAAAACTTGTTTCTTTATTGAGGTGAAGCTCAATATCTTTTTCACTCCAATTAATCTCTAGTTGGTCTTTATGATTGATAATCCAATTTTTAGAATCAGATAGAGTATGTGTAAAGTTCAAGCCACAATATTATCATAAAAAACCTTGGAACACTCATACCAGTTAAATTTTTTTGTATATTCTTGACATTTTTTTCGATCGATAGTCAAACAATTCAAAACATTATCTTTTAAGTTATCACCAATAAAACCGTTGACCCCATTAACAATAATATCTTTAGGACCTGTTACATCATAAGCAGCGACTGGTGTGCCGGTTGCATTTGCCTCAGTTACCACATTTCCAAAGGTATCAGTCTTGCTAGGGAAAACCATTACATCTGAACTAGCATAGTAATTCACTAAATTCTGGCCAAACTGGTAACCAACAAATTTTATATCTGTATATTTTTTTTTTAGTTTATTTAACTGTGGTCCATCGCCAACGACAACTTTAGTACCTTCTAAATCTAAATCTAAAAAAGCTTGAATATTTTTTTCAGTAGCCACTCGACCGATATAAGAAAATATTGGTCCTGGGCCTAAGTCTAATTTTTGATAGTTGCAAAATTTTTGATGATCGACACCTCTTGACCAAACAACGGTATTTTTAAAATTCATATTTATTAATTCAGCCTGCATGGATGGGGTAGGAACAAGAACTTTTTTCGCTTTATTGTGAAAATGCTTTATGAAGAAATAAAAGAAACTTGCAGGTATTTTTATACGTTGTTGAATATACTCAGGGAAACGAGTATGAAATGAAGTTGTAAAAATAATTTTTTCTGAAAGACATATTTTTCTGGCCAAAAAACCTAGGGGGCCCTCTGTAGCAATGTGAATATGATCAGGATTGATCTGATCCATCATATTTTTCAATGTTTTTTTGCGAGTAATCACAACTTTAATCTCATTATACGAAGGAAGGCCAAAGCGAACTTTAAATAACTCAGGGTGTATTACCTCTACCTGCATACCCATTTTTTCCAATTCCGGTATGGTATTCAGATAAGAACGGACGACGCCGTTTACCTGAGGTTTCCATGCATCTGTTACTAATAATAATTTCAAGCTGCAGATACCTTATTAAGAGTTTGTTTTTCTAAAGACTGGATTTTTTTTTCATTCCAAAAGACTAACTCCAAGTTGCCTTTAAAGTCCTCAACCATTGCACTACAGCTATCTACCCAATCTCCTAGATTATGATATGTCTTATCACCAATTTTTTTTATTTGGGGATGGTGAATATGACCACAAACAATTCCATCACAATTATTTTTTTTTATTCTCTCAAGACATGCATTTTCAAAATTTTCAATATATCGTTGAGCATCTTTTACTCGTGTTTTTAAATATCCTGATAAAGACCAATACGAAAGACCAAGTTTTCTTCGACAGAAATTTAAAATATTATTAAACCAAACAGAGTAGTCATAAAGGACGGCACCTATCTTTGCTAACCATTTTGAATTTAGAACTATTCCATCAAATTCATGCCCATGCATTAAGAGAAGTCTTTTATTGTTCGCTGTTGTATGAATTCTATTTTTTCGAACTTTAATGTTTGCAAATGAAAAACCACAATAATCTGAAAAAACTTCATCATGGTTTCCAGGTATATAATAGACTTTGGTACCTGAGCGTGCTTTTCGTAAAACTTTTTGTATGAAAGTATTAAAATCAGGATTCCAAAACCAATTTTTTTTTAGACGCCATCCGTCTATAATATCTCCAAGTAAATAAAGATGATCACAATCATTATATTTTAAAAAGTGTAAGAGCTCCTTTACTTTTGAAGCACGTATGCCAATATGAATGTCTGAAATGAATATGGATCGATGTTTTTTGATTTGCATAGAATCTAAAAATAGATATATCTACGATTGATAGTATTGAGGATTGTTAAAGTTTTATTAAATGGGCTCTTCACAAAAGCTTTATATTAGAAAAAATTCTAAAATTCATGCATCTGGTCTTTTTGCAAAAGCTGATATCTGTGCTGGCACTAGAATCATTGAATATCGCGGGTTAAAGATAACTAAAGCTCAATCCGACAAGATTGCTGATGTTCACATAGAGGCAAACAAAAGGGCTAAAACAGTCGGGTCAGTGTACATTTTTACACTAAATCAAAAATACGATATCAATGGAAAAGTATCGTGGAATTTAGCTAAATATATTAATCATTCCTGCAACCCTAATTGTGAAACTGATATAATTAAAGGAAGAATTTGGATTAGCGCAATTAAAGATATAAAAAAAGGAGAAGAGCTGTCATATGATTATGGTTATGATATGTACTCTTTCAAGGATCACCCGTGTAGATGTGGATCTAAAAACTGTATTGGATATATTGTTCGAAGCAATCTCAGATGGAGAATTAAAAAAAAATTAATGGAAAAGAGAAAGTGAATAATAAACAAAAACTTCATATAATTTATTGAACTTTAGCTATGGATTTTAAAAATAAAAATATAGTAGATGCTTTTTGGTGTTCAATTGAAGGCCTAAAAATTCTCCTTCAAGAAAAAGCAGCAAGAAGAGAGCTATTATTGCTTCCCTTGTCTGCTCTATACATCGTAATTTTTCAACCGGCTCTTTTGTTCATACTTTGGCTGATAATTTTACCTTTGCTCATACTTAGTATTGAGGCTCTAAACACTGCAATAGAATATACCTGTGATAAAATTACTATGGATAAGTCAAACAAAATAAAGAAAGCTAAAGATTTGGGCTCTGCTGCAATTTTTTTATCTCTAACAGCCTATGGAATAGTTTTAATCTTAGGTTTATTTAATTAATTTGGGAAGATTGACATGATTTTTCTACAAGTAGAGGAGGTCTATGTTTCAGTCACAGGGGAAATGCCAATCTTCCACCTAATAAAATAATCATTTATATTAAATTAAAGTTAAATTTAGATTAAATTTCCAATTTCTTTTATTTGATCGATATTTAATAAGTTGTTTTGCTTATAATTTTGAACTAGTGCAAGACATCTTTTTTTAAGAACATTGAATACTTTTAAAAATTCTATCTCAACTTCCTCTTCAGTGCCTTTAAATTTTGCAGGATCAGCTACACCCCAATGTGCCTTTAATGTATTTTTGAGATACAGGGGGCAAGTTTCTCCAGCTGCATTATCACACACAGTAATAACCAAATCAAAATTAATATCTGAAAAATCATTCCATGATTGACTTTTAAAATTGTCTAGGAAAATTTTATTTTTTTCTAATGTTTTGATACTTAATGGATGCACATATCCTGCAGGGTGGCTTCCTGCACTATAAGCATTAAAAAAGTCTTTACCATAATGGTTTAAAAGCCCCTCTGTTATAATTGATCGACAAGAGTTACCTGTACAAAGTACAAGAATTTTAATCATTTTAATTTTCTGAATCGATAGAGTAGCCAGCGGATCTAACTGTTCGAATGAAATCTTTTTCTCCTGGTAAATTCAGCTCTTTTCTGAGTCTTCTTATGTGAACATCAACTGTTCTAGGTTCAACGTAAGCGTCATTTAACCAAACATTATCCAATAGTTGCTGCCTAGAATAGACTCTACCTTTATTTTCAATAAAAAATTTTAAAAGATTAAATTCAGTCGGTCCTAAATTTAATTTTCTCTCACCCCTTGATACCCTTCTGTTGGTAAGATTAATGTTAATATCATGAAACTTGAGTGAGTCGTTCTCTTCTCTTGCTTTTGTTCTTTTAAGTAATGATTTAATTCTAGCAAGGATCTCACTTGGAAGAAAAGGTTTGGTTACATAATCCTCCACACCTAATTCAAAACCTCTAATTTTATCATCCTCTTGACCTTTAGCTGTTAACATTATAATTGGAATTTTTTTTAGATTATCTTTTCTTTTAATTCTCTTTAAAACTTCAATGCCCGATATATTTGGTAGCATCCAATCTAATAAAATTAAATCAGGCAGCCAATGTTCGATCTCTTGGATTGCAGATTCTCCGTCGTATGAAAATTTTATTTGGTAGTTTTGTTGTTCTAAATGAAATCCAATTAATTCTGAGATTGGTTTTTCATCCTCTACAACTAAAATCTTGTCTGTCATTCAAAATCAGATTTTTTTAAATCAATATAATGACCTGTAATGTTAAAAATGACCTCTTCAGCTATGTTAGTAGCATGATCACCTATTCTTTCTAAGGACTTTGCAATTAAAATTGGCTTAGTGCCTTCATCAACAACACTTGTTTCTTTATTGTGCATTCTTTCTATTAAATCAGATAATAAAGATTTGTACTGCCTGTCAATTTCTGCATCTTGATTCCATGAGATCCTTGCCTGTACCTCATCTTTTTTAAAAAAACTCTCAAGTGTTTGATTAACCATTTTTTGGACACCTTTACCTAAATTATGCATTTGGTCCGTTAAATCCTCGTCAAATGAAGAAGAAATTGAAATAGCTCTTTTTGCTAAATTTCTAGAGTGATCTCCCATTCTCTCAAGCTCTTTTGAAACTTTGAGGGCAGTGAAAACTAGTCTTAAATCACTGGCAACGGGTCTATGTAAAGTCATAATTTCGAAACTTAAATCCCTAACATCTCTTTCCACTTCATCAACTTGTTCATCAAGATTCTGTGTTGTCTGTGCATCAGATGAGTCTTTAGATTTAATAACATTTACTGCAATTTCAATTTGTTTCTCAACAATATTACTCATTTTAATTAAATTATCTGTAAGATGATTTAACTTTTGTTCAAAGTTTTTATCTGTGTGTGCTGTTTCCATTTTAACCAAACCTTCCAGTTATGTAGTCATTTGTTTGTTCTTTATCAGGTTTTGTAAATATCTTACCAGTTTCTCCATATTCGACAAGGTTACCTAAATGAAAAAACGCAGTTTTAGATGATACTCGTGATGCTTGAGACATAGAATGAGTTACTATAATAATTGTGTAATTTTCTCTCAATTCGTTAATTAAATCTTCTATTTTTGCGGTTGCTATTGGATCTAATGCAGAACAAGGTTCGTCCATCAAAATGATTTCCGGTCTTATAGCAATCGCTCTTGCAATGCACAATCTTTGCTGTTGTCCTCCTGATAAACCGGTAGCAATATCATCCATTCTATCTTTTACCTCTTCATAAAGACCCGCTCTGTGAAGTGAGTCTTTTACTATTTCATCTAATTCATTTTGAGAAGAAGCAATACCATGAATTTTTGGTCCGTAGGCAACATTTTCATAAATAGTTTTTGGAAAAGGATTGGGTTTTTGAAAAACCATTCCAACTTTTTCGCGAAGAGTTTCTACCTGTATATCAGGGCTATATATATCAACATTGCCATTCAACAAAAACTTACCTTTAACATTACAAATATCTATTACATCATTCATACGGTTTAAACATCGCAAAAATGTCGACTTACCACAACCTGAGGGTCCTATAAGAGAAGTTACTTCATTTTTTGGAAAATTAAGAGCAACGTTATTGATTGCCATTTTTTTTCCATAGTGGACATATACCTCACTTGTTTGCAAAGCATAATTGCTGTTTTGATCTACCATTTCACCTCCAATTTTCTTCTTACCAACACTGCCACAGTATTCATTATAATCAAAAAAGATAAAAGTAGCATTATTCCTGCAGATGTTTTTTCGAGGAAACCTCTTTCAGCGCTCTCAGACCATAGATATATTTGTGAAGGAAGACCAGTGGCAGGGTCGAATGCCCCTCCCGGTATTTCCATCACAAAAGCAACCATACCTACCAATAATAAAGGGGCTGTCTCACCCAAAGCTTGTGCCATTCCAATAATTGTTCCAGTAAGAGTACCTGGCAAAGATAAAGGGATTACATGATGAAATACAGTTTGCATTTTAGTAGCCCCCACAGCAAGTGCTCCCTCTCTAATTGAAGGGGGGACGCCTCTGAGCGATGCCCTAGATGCTATAATAATTGTTGGTAAAGTCATAAAACCTAAAACTAATCCTCCAACTAAAGGGACTTGATATGGCATCCCAAAAACTCCAATTAGCATACCTAAGCCTAAAAGTCCGTAAACAATAGAGGGAACCGCCGCAAGGTTATTTATATTTACTTCAATAATGTCAGTTATTTTTCCTGGTTTAACAAATTCCTCTAAGTACACAGAAGCCAAAAGTCCGATTGGAAAAGCAAAACTAAAACAGATCAATAAAGCATAAAAAGACCCCATAAGTGCTCCAAGTATTCCGGCTGTTTCTGGATCTCTTGAGTCTCCATTTGTGAAAAACCAAAAATTGAATGTCTTAGACATTTTACCTTTGGAGTCTAAAGAGTCTAAGATAGAAAGTTGATAATCATTTATTTTTCGTTGTGCTTCGGGAACATTTCTTGGATAGTTTCCTTTGACAATTTGGTCAAGATCTGATGAGGCAGATATATCTAAATTGACAGTTTTTCCAATTACATTTGGATTGTTTGCAATATAATCTCTCAGCTGATAATCAAATTTTCTTGTGTACATTTCTCTGACTTTAATAAAATTTTCTTCATCTAATCCAGGATGGTTTTGGTTAATCACTTGATCAGCAAGATCAACATAAGATGCTTTCATTATTTCTTTTTTGGAGGAGTTACTAGAAACCTCTATAAAATTTGGGTCAAAATAAACATCAGCATTAATAGTTGTTCTAACAAAAGCACCACTGCCGGTAGAAAAAATTTTATACATTAAAATAAGCACGAAGAACAAAGAGAGAGTCATCGCAAACATTCCATAAAATTTGAAACGTTTCTCTGCTGCAAGTCTCTTTTCTAAACTACTCATATTTTTCTCTGTACTTTTTTACTATTGTTATAGCAGCAATATTAAGAATTAATGTCATTACAAATAAAGTTAGGCCTAAAGCAAAAGCAACTAAGGTTTTTGGATTATCAAACTCGACATCTCCTATCAAACTTGTAACAATCTGTGTTGTTATTGTAGTCGCTGGCTCCAAGGGATTAAAAGTAAGATTTGCTCTTAGGCTGGCGGCCATAACGACAATCATTGTCTCACCTATTGCCCTAGATATAGCTAATAAAAATGAGCCCATTATTCCAGCTAGAGCTGCTGGTAAAATTACTTTTTTAATAGTTTCTGATTTAGTTGCTCCAATTGCATAAGAACCCTCTCTTAAAGATTGAGGAACTGCTTTTATGACATCGTCACTAAGAGAGGAAACAAAAGGTATGATCATAACACCCATCGCTAAACCTGCAGCTAGAGCACTTTCAGCGGACACCGGTAATCCAACGCCTTCACCGACATCTTTTATGAAAGGTGCCAGTGATAAAGCAGCAAAAAATCCATAAACAACTGTGGGTATGCCAGCAAGAATTTCAATTATTGGTTTAGCTATATCTCTTACTTTTGATGACGCATACTCTGCTAAATAAATTGCTGTTAGCAGTCCTAAAGGAACAGCGACTAACATGGCAACAGATGCAATTAAAAGCGTTCCGGTAAGCAAAGGTACAAAACCAAAAGCCTCTTTTAAAGCCTCTTGATCGAAGCCTTCTGATGCATTGATAACAAAAGCTCTATTGGGATTCCATGCCGTATTAAAGAAAAAGTCCATAAAATTTACGTACCGAAAAAAATTAATGGCCTCGAAAACAAGAGAAAAGAAGATTCCAAAAGTAATGAATATTGCAATATAAGAACTGCCCTTGATAACATATGAAATTATTTTCTCAACAATTGGCTGTGCATTTAGTTTTCCTGATATTGATTTCGTAGCCAAAAATCCTAAAAGCACAGGTAGAATAATAAATAGAGTTAAATTCGACCATCCGTAGATCTTGTCAAAATTTGCTAAATTTTTTGCTGCAATTATCTCACTCTCACTGGCCATTTTTAAAATTGATTTATCGCCTACGGTCAAATCAATTTCTGATAAATTAACAATTATAGATAGGTTGCTAATCTTATTCATAATTAAACCGAATTTTCCAGAGCTCCATGTAGCGACATCTGGAAATAACACAGGGGACATTACAAACATCTCTTGAAAGTTTGATTTAAAAATAAGTAAAAAGAACCAAATAATTATTGCTGGAAAAAAAACTAAAAGGACAACGTAATATCCATAATAATCTGGAAGAGAGGAAAGATTTTCATTTTTTTTAAATTTTAGGCTTAATGCTCTTTTTTTACCATAGAAGTAAAAAGAGTAAGAAAGTATAAAAACAAAAACAAGTGATAAATAAAGCATACTGTCCTATTCCTCTATAAACTGATTTTGTCTTAGGGGCAAGAAATCTTGCCCCTAAAAATAAGATAATTAATTAATGCTTACTTACAAAGTCCGCTTGAAAAAGCGTAACCAGCATCTTTTAATGGATGTTTTTTTTCAGCACATGCTGCAATATCAAATCCCATTGCATCTAAGCTGTCAGTAACGTTTCTTACTCTATTGATAAGGTCTGGTACCATAGGTGCAGCACCAATTTTTGTTAGGTAACCGTTATCACCAATTGCTTCATCACTTACCATCATTTGTGCAAACTCCTGAATGCCAGGTACAACCCCGATGTGATCTGCTTTTAAGTATATGAAAAGAGGTCTTGCCATTGGATACTCATAAGTTGCAATGGATTCAGCAGATGGTACTACTCCCTCAACAGTAGATGGTTGTAATTTATCTCCGTTGTCTTTTAGATAAGAATAACCAAAGTAACCAAAACGTTCTGGATCCTCAACTAGTTTTTGAACAATAAGAGTGTCATTCTCACCCATCTCGATGATTTTTCCATCTTCTCTGTAATCAGTACATCCATCGTCACTGCCAGTTACTGCTTCTAATGTACATCCAGCTTCCATTACTTTACCATCAAATGCATCTCTTGTTCCTGAGGTTGGAGGAGCTACTAATACTTCAATTTTATATGCAGGAAGGCTTGGGTTAATTTCGTTCCAAGTTTGATATGGATTTTCGACCACTTCACCATCAACAACAACTTTTGCAGCCATAGCTGTAAAGATTTCTTCTCTTGTTAGAGAAAAAGGTTCTGCTTCGTTGGAGTGAGAAAAAGTAATACCGTCATTAGCCCACATCACTTCAATTACGTTTGTTACACCGGCTTCAAGACATAATTTAGCTTCTTTAGCTTTCATTGGTCGTGACGCTCCAGTAATATCTGGAAATTCAACTCCCACACCAGCACAAAATGCTTTCATTCCACCACCAGTTCCAATTGGATTGTAAGTGGGGGTTTTAAAACCTGACTCGCCGAGTCTTTGTGCGTTTACTGTTCCATATGGGTATACTGTTGATGAGCCAACAATATTAATTTGATCTCTTGCAAAAGTTTCAGCAGAGAAAAGTACGCTTACTGCTAGAGCAAGAAAAGTTAACATAGATTTTTTCATAGTTAAGTTCCTTTATGTTGTTTAAATTGAGCTAAAAATATCCATTAGAAGTAAATCTTATGTTACAAATATGTTAAAGTTTTATTAAGCATGCTTTGGAATTGTGATTAAAAACTCTGAGCCTTTTCCAACTTCACTTTTTATGTCAATAAAACCCATGTTTTTATTCAAAATATGTTTCACAATTGAAAGGCCTAATCCAGTACCACCAACCTCTTTGGATCGAGCACTGTCCACTCTGTAAAATCTCTCGGTAAGCCTTGAGATGTGCTCTTCTGCAATGCCTATGCCATTATCCTTGAAGGAAATTTCGACATATTCAGTCATATTGCTAGTATTCATTTTTTCACGAGCTTTAATTAAAATTTTAGCACCATCTTTTGAATATTTAACAGCGTTGTTAACGATATTGACAACCACTTGAATAAATTCTTCATGAGGACATCCAACTAAAAGAGATTGGTCTAAATTAATATCAACATTTATTTTTTTCTTTAAAATTTTTGACTCCAATGAGTTTATTCCAATTTTAACGGTATTTAATAAATTACAAAATTGGTCATTCTCATTAGTTTTTTTATTCTCGATGGAACTTAAACTTAATAGATCATCAATCAAAGAGTTCATTCGATTTGACTGATCTTGAATAATTGAAATAAATTTTTTTTTATTTTTTTCATCGTCAACAGTTAAAAGTGTTTCTAAATATCCTATTATTGAAGAGAGTGGAGTTTTTAATTCGTGACTTACATTAGCTACGAAGTCAGTTCTTACCATCTCAAGATTTTTAATTGCAGTAATGTCTTTAAAAGCAACGCAAAAAAAATCGTTAATTGGAAATCCTGTAACGTCGTAATATCGGTCATTTGGTATTAATCTGTTCCACTCAAAATTTTTTTTTGATTTAGTTTTAAGTGCGTTACTTAGATTTTCAGACAAAGATAAGTCTCTTAAACCTATTTTAAGGTTATCTGCATTTTCTAAATTAAATGTCTCTTTGAAAATATTATTAACGAATATGATATT
>CACMWO010000025.1 GCA_902617465.1 uncultured Alphaproteobacteria bacterium
CTTTCAATCGAGTCTTTAGAAACGCCCACAACAATTGAGTTGTACTTTGTTATAAGACTTAAATTATTGTTGAAATCATTGGCTTCTATAGAACATCCTTTTGTATTATCTTTGGGATAAAAATACAAAATTATATTTTTTCCTAAATAATTACTTAATTGAAATATACCCGTTGTACTGGGTAATTTAAAATTAGGTGCTTTCATTATTACATGTGTTTTAAAATGAAAAAGACATAAAAAACTTGTTTATTTTTTTAATTTATCTAATAGATAAAATTCAATTGGTGAAAATTGATTTTTATTATCAGTTATGAAATCATCTACTAACTTAATTTTATAATCTTCTATCTCAATAACTTTACGGATACTTAAATCTACATAGAGAGAACATACCTCTGAAGTAGCGGCTCTAAAATTTCCATTCTTACTAACAATTTCCAATTGGTAAACAAATCTTTTTTTATCGCGATCTAAAAATAACAAGTTTATGTCAACTTCATCTCCCTCTTTTACCTCTTGAATATACTTTGTATGAGACTCTACAGCAAATGTCGATCTTTGTTCGTTTTTTGCAGATTCTCCACCCATTTGAAATCTATCTAATAGTACATCCCATCCTTGATCAAATAAGTGAATATAAAAAGCCAAATTCATGTGACCGTTATAATCCGTCCATTCGGAAATAATTTTTTCTGTTTTTAGATAAATAGGCATCAATTGATCTTATAAAAATTATTAAATATTAACATTGAAAAATAAAGTAATATTATTTTTTATATGGATAAAGGAGAGCGTATGAGAATAGGTTTTATTGGATTAGGTAATGTGGGAGGAAAACTTGCTAACAACCTTTTAGAAAATAATTTTCAATTATCGGTTTTTGATAAAAATACCAAGTTAATGAATGAATTTGAATTAAAGAGTGCAAATACAGCCAAATCAATAAAAGATCTTGTGATAAATTCTGATATTTTAATCACTTGTCTTCCCTCCCCCAAGATATGTGCAGAAGTTTTAGAGTCCAAAGGTGGTATTATTGATACTATACAGAAAGGTCAAATTTGGATTGAAATGAGTACAACTGAAAATGATCAGCTAAAAAAACATGCATCATTAATTCAGCAAAAAAATGCAATTGCTTTAGAGGCCCCTGTAAGTGGAGGTTGTCATAGGGCTGCAACTGGTAACATTTCTATTTTTGTTGGTGGAAGTAGAGAGGGATTTGATAAAGCTATGCCAGTATTAAAATGTCTTGGTAGAAAAATTTTGCATACGGGAGACTTTGGAAGCGCATCCATTCTTAAAGTTATTACTAATTATTTGGCTACTGTTCACTTAGTTGCATTAGGAGAAGCTTGGACTATAGCTAGTAAATCAAACCTTGATTTGAATAAAACATACAAAGGAATTGCAGCTTCCTCTGGTAACTCGTTTGTCCATGAAACTGAGAGTCAGGTAATATTAAACGGTTCTTATAATATAAATTTTACAATGGACTTAGTTGAGAAAGATGTAGGACTTTTTCAGGATCTCGCCACAAAACTTGGGGTCGAATTAGAAATATCACCTTTAGTTCTTGATGTTATTAAAGATGCAAGAGAAACTTTTGGTGATCGTGCTTGGTCCTCAATGGTCGTAAAAAGGCTTGAAAATAAATACAATACTACATTTAGAGCTGAGGGGTATCCTGAGGAATTGATTGATTTAGAGGAAAAAAGACTTGGTTATGAGATATGATTAATTTGAGTTTTTGTTAATATTTATCTATGAATTTCATAACTGATGTAATTCTACCATTAGCCTTGGCTTTTATTATGTTCACTCTAGGCTTGGGTTTGACTTTTTCAGATTTTGCCAGAGTGGTAAAGGCACCAAAAAATTTTATTATAGGTTTAATTAGCCAATTAATTTTTCTACCAATAGTTGCTTTAATAATTATTTTTATTTGGCCACTTCAACCTGAATTAGCGATAGGATTAATATTAATCGCTGCTGCTCCAGGTGGAGTCACTTCAAATATTCTTACATCTTTTGCCAAAGGAGATGTTGCTTTATCAATATCATTAACTGCGGTGATGAGCCTTTTAAGTGTAATTTCTGTGCCTATAGTTTTGGGCTTATCAATGGGGTTAATTTCAAACAATTCTTTAGGTTCTATCTCACTAACAGGAATAGCTATAAGTATGTTTTTGATAGTGACATTACCAGTTTTGATTGGAATGACTTTCAGAGCTAGCTTATCCTTTTTAACGAAGAGAATTGAGAAGTTTGCTAGAATACTTTCAACTGCTTTATTTGTTTTAGTTTTGATTGGAGCTATTTTAGCTGAGAGAGAAAATTTAGTTGAGTATTTTGCTCAAACTGGGTTGGTAGTCCTTTCTCTCAATTTATTAATGATGATAATTGCTTTTTATTGGGCAAAGTTTTTTGGGACAGGAACCTCACAACAAAAAGCTATTTCAATAGAATGTGGTCTTCAAAACGGAACTTTAGCTATTTTTGTAGGTACAAGTGTTTTTGGTGGCGGTCTATATATAATACCTGCTGCTACTTATAGCGTCATAATGTACTTAACGTCTTTAATATTTATTTATTTTATAAGAAATCGCTAAATATAAATCTTATCTGCTAATCCAAAACAAAGAATAGCCCAACCTAGTGCAAGACCACCTGTTGATAGCCATCCCTCTCTTGAATATTGGTCAGTTCTTCCTAATTTATCTATCTCACCAGTGTAAAAAGCTGATATTGCTATTATGGTCATGATTATAAACATAAAATTAAAGAATGCCCATGTAGCCTCCGTACCTCTAAATAAAATATATAACTGCATTAAAACTGCACCTACAATTACTGCTCCAGCAAACCTTGCAAAAAATGCGGCTGTTACATCAATTCCATATTTGCTTATGAAGTTTTTGGTATTAAACAAACAGTTATAACCGTAAAAAGCATTCATTACTAAAATAATTAAAAAAATTACTAAATAAAATATTCCGTTAAAATTTCCTATCATATGAATCTCCCATATCCTATTTTATCAGATTTTTTAACTTTAATGACTATGAATTATTATTTTTTTATGTCATGAATATTGAAATAAATTTATGATCGAACTAGATATATTTTCAGATACTGTTTGCCCGTGGTGCTATATTGGAAAAAAAAGATTAGAAAAAGCTATTAGTAATCACAAAGATATAAAATTCAAACAAACTTGGAGACCTTTTCAATTAAATCCGGGAATGCCACCTGATGGTATGGATAGGCAAGAATATTTAATTTCTAAATTTGGAAGTGCTGATGCTGCAAAAACAATTTATGACAATATCTATGATGAAGGACTTGTAGAAGGAATTAATTTTAACTTTGACTCTATTATTACAACCCCAAATTCCTTTAATTCACATAGACTTTTAGCTTTAGCATATAAACAGGGTGTACAGGAAAATGTTTTAGATAGTTTATTTGAGTCTTATTTCTTAAATGGTGAAGACATAGGTGACCCCAATGTATTGTTGGATATAGCTATAAAACATAAAATTGACGCTGAAGATTTTAAAAGTTATTTGTCAGATCAAGAAAATATTGAGCCACTCGCTAATGAAGAAATTCAAGCTAGAAAGATGGGTATAAATAGCGTTCCTACATTTATAATAAATAAACAAATTGTTATAAATGGCGCTCAGACATCAGAAAATTTTGAGATTATTTTTCAGAAGCTTAAAAATAGCTTAAATTAAAAATTATTAGTAGTAATGCTTTTTTTCTATATATTTTGTAAATGCCTTTAAAACTTAAAGATTTATCTCAATATTTAAACTTTGCAAAAAAACTCGTTAATGCGTCAGAAAGAATAATAAAGAAAACTCCATCTCATCGACTAAAAATAGATTTCAAATCAGATAAATCACCTGTAACTAAAATAGACATGAAAATTGAAAAAGAATTGCGGTCAATGATCATTAAAAAATATCCTGGTCACGATATATACGGAGAGGAATACCAAAATAAATCAAATAACTCTCCATTTATATGGGTAATCGATCCAATAGATGGAACAAAAAATTTTATTAATGGAAATGGTAATTTTGGCACATTAATTTCTTTGTGTATTGATAAAATACCCGTAATTGGAATTATTAACTGTCCTGATATAAACAAAACATGGATTGGAATTAGAGACAATGGTGCTTATTGTAATGGAAAAAAAATTAAGAAATCTCAAAATAATTTAAACTTATCTAAATTATATTTTAGTACCTCTGGAATGACAGCTTTTAAATCAAATAATAAGAATAAAAAATATAATGCTCTGATTAAAAAAACTAAATATGCAACCTTTGGTGGTGATTGTGTACAATACGGACTTTTAGCTGAAAAAAGAATACCCTTAGTAGTAGAGTCTTTCTTAAAACCTTATGATTATATCCCTTTAGTTAATATTGTAGAAGAGAGCGGTGGTATAATTAGTGATTGGAAAGGAAATTCTCTAAATTTTCAATCAAATGGTGATGTTGTTGCATCAATTTCAAAAAAAGCGCACCAACAATTTCTTAAAATTTAATATTTTCCGGCAATACAATTTAATATTAATTCTTGAAATCTTTCTACTGTCATTTCTAGTGGGTTTGCACCAGTGCTTGGATCCTCTTGCGCTAATGGCGCCAATTTAATCTCATCTCCCTCATTAACACCCATATCTTTAAGTGTTTCAGGTATCTCCATTTCTTTTTTTAATTCAATGATCCAATCAACGATACCCTCAAAACCATTTTTAATATCTAGAAAGTTTGCCAATCTAGTAAATTTTTCTTCAATAGTGCTACGGTTATAATTCAAAACAAATGGCATAACTGTACCATTTGTTGTTCCATGATGAGTCTTGTATAAGGAATTTACTGGGTGTGTAATCGAGTGAATGGCACCTAGACCCTTTTGAAATGCAGCTGCACCCATCATAGATGCAACTAACATATGCGATCTTGCCTCAACATTATTTCCATTATGATAAACCTCTTGAATATTTTCTTTTACTAGTCTTAAACCCTCTAAAGCTGTGCCCTCTGCCATTGGATGATAAAAAGGAGATGAATAGGCTTCAATACAATGTGCCAATGCATCCATTCCTGTTCCAGCAGTAATGCTTTTTGGTAGATTTAATGTCAAAGATGGATCTAGTATCGCAATCTGTGGTAACATTTTTGGGTGAAAAATTATTTTCTTTTTATGATTTTCTTCATTTAAAAAAACAGCTGCTCTTCCCACTTCGGAACCTGTTCCTGCAGTCGTAGGTATGGCTATTATAGGTTTGATTACACTTGAGTCTGCTCTTGTCCACCAATCTCCAATATCTTCAAAATCCCAAAGTGGTCTTGATTGATGAGCTAAGAATGCTATCCCTTTGCCAGCATCCATTCCAGATCCACCACCTATGGCTATGACACCATCGTGATTTCCCTCTAAAAAAACTTTTACACCATTAGTTACATTTGAACCAGTTGGGTTTCCTTGAACATCACTGTAAATTTGAGTATTTGATGAGAGACCACTATTAATTTCATCAATAATTGATGTTTGTAATAATCCAGGGTCTGTAACAATTAAAGGATTTTTAATACCTAAAGTATCACAAGCTTTTTGAATTTCTTTTGATCTATCAACTCCAAACCAAACATTTGTTGGATAGTTCCAATTCATATTTTGCATTTATAACCCTATTTATCCTCTCTCAAAATAACGACGGTGCTCCCAGTCATTTACAGACTTATCATATTCACTCTGCTCCCATTTTGCAGCATGAATATAGTGGTCTAAAACATCTGAATGGAAAATCTTTGGTAATAATTTTGATTTCTTAGCGAGTTCAATTGCTTCATAAAGTGTACCAGGAACATTTTTTGCCTTTCTATTTTGATATATATTTCCAGATAATGGCTCTTCAAGTTCTAATTTATTCTCAATTCCATACAGACCTGCTTGAATCAATCCAGCAAAAGCAAGGTAGGGATTAACATCTGCCCCAGGAACTCTGCATTCAATTCTTATTGAACTTCCATGTCCTGCTAATCTAAATCCAGCAGTCCTATTATCAATTCCCCAGGCGGCAGAAGTAGGAGCAAAAGAGGACTCTTGAAATCTTTTATAAGAATTAACGTTTGGAGCTAAAAAAATTGATAGATCCCTCAAAAATAAAATTTGTCCAGCTACATAGCTTTTGAAAATTTTAGACATTCCATATTTGTCTTTGGTATCAGAGAAAATATTTTTTTTTGTTTTTTTATCGAATAAAGAATTATGAATATGACAGGAACTTCCGCAGAAATCTTGTTTGTATTTTGCCATAAAACTAACCGCGCGATTATGTTTAAAAGCAATCTCTTTTGCAGCATTTTTTATTAAAATATGGTTATCTGCCATACTAAGAGCATCAGTAAAAACTACATTAATTTCTTGTTGACCAGGTGAGGCCTCCCCTTTAGTGCACTCAACATATATACCGGAGTCTAATAAACTATTTCTTAACTCTTGATTAAAAGGCTCCTCTTTTGAAGTTTGAAATATCATATAATCTTCTATGTACCATGATGTTTCTTTTAAATTTTTATAATAACTAGAATGAATATCTTCATAAGTTTGCTTGAAAAGAAAGAATTCTAATTCTGAACCTAACATCGGCTCAAATCCCATTTTATTAGCTTTTATAATTGCCTCTCTTAAAACTTGTCTTGTGGAATGCGAAACAGGAGTCTTTCCATCATGTTGAAAAGCATCGCCGAGAACTAAAGCTGTTTTCTCTAACCATGGTAAAACTTTGATGGTTCTTTGGTCAGGCTTTACAGTCATATCACCGTAGCCAGTCTCCCAAGAGGATGATTTAAATCCAGGAACTGTATACATATCCATATCAACCGTATAAAGATAGTCACAAAAATGAGTTTCTTTGTGAACGTAGTCTAAAAAAGCCTTACCTGTTACTCTTTTTCCCACTAGTCGACCTTGCATATCGGATAGAGATACTAAAACAGTATCAATCTCTTTTGATTTTATTTTTTTTTCTAATTCTTTAAAAGTAATGCTCATAATCGAAAACTAAATAATGAAATATTTTAACATTTAATAACTATGTAGACCAATGCTCTAAACTACTTTGCGCATATGAAAACTCTGTGGTCTTGTAAATTGATCAAATGCTAATACTGAAAGTGAGCAACCGATACCAGTGTCTTTTACGCCAGTCCATGCAAGTGCCGGATCTAAGTAATCACATCTATTCATGAAGAAAGTTCCTGTTTGAACATTTTTTCCAAATTCTTTAGCAAACTCCAAATCTTTTGTCCAAATGGATGCAGTTAGTCCATAAGGGCTATCATTCATCAAATTTTTTGCTTCTTTATCATCATCTACTGGCATAATTCCAACAGCAGGACCAAAAGTTTCCTCCATCATGAATCTCATATCATGATTGACATCAACCATAACTTGAGGGCTAACATAACAATTATCTTCTCTGGATATTGTAAATTTACTCTCATCAATAAGACGTTTTGCTCCGCTGCTCTCCGCTTCATTTATTTGAGCTCTAATAAAATTAGCTGCTGATTGTCTTACTACAGGACCTAAATTTGTGTCAGGTTTTGAGGGGTCGTTTAAATTATAATTTTCAGTAATGCTTTTGAAGCCATCTATAAATTCTTTATAAATTTTTTTATCTACATAAATTCTTTCTATACCACAACAAGATTGACCAGAATTAAATAGTGCACCGTCTGCAAGGTTTTCAATTGCGTGTTTTAAATCAGCATCTGCTCTAACGTAGGCAGGATCTTTCCCTCCTAATTCTAAACCAGCATTAATAAATCGTGTTCCTATATATTTTTTTACCTCCTGGCCTCCTCTTACAGAGCCAGTAAAAACAACGTGAGCTATTCTTGAGTCAGAGATTATTTTTTCACAAGCTTTGTGATCAGTATGAATAAATTGGAAAACACCTTCAGGCATCCCAGTATTTTCAAAAGCTTGAAAAATTAGTTCTGCACATCTTGGTGTTTGAGATGAATGTTTTAAAATTAAACTATTACCTGAAATTATAGCAGGAACAATTGTGTTAGTTGCAGTAATAATTGGATAATTCCATGGGGCCATTACAAAAATCACCCCAAGAGGTGTTTTGTATATATAGTTGTCAAATTCTTCGTTTTGAGTGGCTGGAAGATTTTGTAATGAGTCTTTCGCAATATCTACCATGTGTCTCGAGCGCTCTTCAAAACCTCTTAATTCTCCTGCACATTGAGATATGGGCCTTCCAATTTGCCAACAAATTTCCTTTGATATTTCATCTTTGAGATCGATTAAGTTATCAATAAATTTATTAACAATATTAATTCTGTCATCAAGAGATGTGTTTTTCCAAATTTCAAAACTTGTTGAAGCTGTATCTATGACTGAATTAATTTTACTATCCGAGGCTAATTCTCTCTCTAAGTAGATAGAATTATCAATAGGCGTTATAGTTTTCTGCAAATTCATCAATCCTCCTAAGTTATAAATCCATTATAATGAATTAAGATATTAGATGAAGAGAATTTATTAGTTTAAGACGTTCTTTTTGATGCGTATCTTGACATAAAGTTTTCAGCTAAATTCTTTAATATGCTTAATTGTTTGAGTCTTGAAACCCCATCAACTATTCCATCAACTGATTTGCTGATAAAGTTTTTGGTAGCAATGTCTTTTTCTGACTTATCGTTAAGCCAATAAATTAATGTGGCAAGATAAATCATTGAAAGCAAACCTCGCTTTGAGTAGTAACTAAAATCATTTGATTTATCACCTGATAAAATCCATATAAAGTCACTATTTTCATGTAGCATTTTAATGGACATTAATATGTTACCAGGTCTTAAAAGAAATTTTAGCATTTCAGGCAATGCTTTTTTTAGATGACTGTTATTTTCAAATTTCAACTCCATGATTGTTTTAATTTTATCTCTAGTTTTCAATCGTGAGTTGTTGAAGGAGTTGTAATTCTTCTCAACTTTAATGTTATTTTGAGCAATTATGAATTTTAAGACATCATATTCAAAAGATGGAAATAATTTTGCTAGAACAGATGTTGAAATTCTTTGCTTTTTTGCACATTGTAAGAGAGTTTCTCTAGACCAACCAAATTTGGGTACTTCGTTGATAAATAAGTTAGCTAATTTTTCTTGCTTTGACTTCATATTTATATATAAATTACGCCTTCATGAGGTTACTAGATTGGCAATAGAAGTTCAAGTCAGAGATAATAATGTTGAGGCCGCTATACGCGTACTCAAAAAAAAGCTTTTAAGAGAGGGTATTTTCAAAGAATTAAAGTTAAGAAAAAATTATGAAAAACCATCAGAAAGGAAGCTTCGTGAAAAAGCCGAATCAATTAAAAGATTTAAAAAACTTATGCGTAAAAAGAAATATGACTAATTCTCTAATCCTTTAATTATATCTTCACAAACTTTCTTAGCATCTCCAAATAGCATTAATGTATTGTCTCTGAAAAATAATTCATTTTGAACACCTGCATATCCACTAGCCATACCTCTTTTAACGAAAAATACTTGACCAGCATTTTCAACATCTAAAATAGGCATACCATAAATGGCGCTCGTCTTATCAGTTTTTGCAGCTGGGTTAGTTACGTCATTAGCGCCAATCACAAATGCAACATCTGTCTCTGAAAAGTCTCTATTAATTTCATCAAGTTCTAAAACCTCATCATAAGGAACATTTGCTTCTGCAAGTAACACATTCATATGTCCCGGCATTCTTCCAGCTACTGGATGGATTGCATATCTTACTTCTGCGCCTGCCGCTTTAAGTAAATCACCCATCTCTCTCAGTGCGTGTTGTGCTTGAGCCACAGCCATTCCGTACCCAGGAACAATAATTATTGTTTTGCTATTTTTCATCATAAAAGCAGCATCAGCGGCGTTACCTTGTTTTGCTTGACGATCATCTTTGACTCCACCAGCACTAGCTGCTTGTTCACCGCCAAATCCTCCAAGTAAAACATTTAAGAAAGATCTATTCATTCCCTTACACATTATGTAACTCAAGATAGCTCCTGATGACCCAACTAGAGCGCCGGTAATAATCAATAAGTTATTAGATAGAGTGAAACCAATTCCAGCAGCGGCCCATCCAGAATATGAGTTTAACATTGAGACAATAACGGGCATATCTGCTCCTCCAATTGGAACAATTAAAAGTACCCCGATAACAAATGAGGCAAAAACGATAAGCCAGAATAATTCTTGGTTTTGATCGATGCAAAACTTAACAATTAAAGCAATAATTCCTAAACCCAAAAGTAAATTAATAAAATGTTGACCCTTAAAAACTAAAGGATTTCCTGAGACAAAACCTTGGAGTTTTCCAAAAGCAATAATAGATCCTGTAAAGGTCACAGCACCTATTGCTGTTCCAATTGACATTTCTATTAAACTTCCAATCGGAATAGATCCGACTGTACCTATATTAAAGGCACTAGGGTTGTAATATGCAGAGGCAGCAACAAACACAGCAGCTAATCCTACCAAGCTATGGAAAGCAGCAACTAATTGTGGTAATGCAGTCATTTGAATTTTAACTGCGATTGATGTTCCAATCAAACCACCTATTAAAAAAGCTATACCAATTTCTTTATAGCTAAGTACACCAGGATTGGACAGTGTTGTGACTATGGCTATAGTCATCCCTAGAATTCCTAAAAAATTTCCTCTCCTTGCAGTGGAGGGATGTGATAACCCTCTTAGAGAAAGTATAAATAAAACCGATGAAACTAAATATGCTGCAGTTGTTAAAGTTGACATATTTTACCTATTGTTTCTTTTTAAACATGGAGAGCATTCGATTTGTTACAACAAACCCCCCAAATATGTTAACGGCAGCAAGAGTTACAGCAACTAAACCAAAATATTTAGAAATGTCACTATCAACAGGGCCTGCGGCCAATAAAGCTCCAACAATAATTACGGAGGAAATAGCGTTTGTAACACCCATTAAAGGACTGTGTAAAGCTGGTGTAACCGACCAAACTACATAATAACCTACAAAACAAGCCAATACCAAAACAGTTATACCAAAAATAATAAAGTCACTATGGCCCCCGGATGTTTCGGCTACACTAGATGCTAACTGGCTTGCTTCATTTGCAATTTGTTGTGCCTTGAATGATAAATTTTCTAGTTGATTTGAAATTTCTGACATAGTAACTCCTTTTTATTTTATTAAAATCTTTCCAGCTGAGCAAATCATTGTAGCTTTAATAATTTCATCACTTTTATTAATCATAGATTTTTTCTTATCCTCAAAGTTCATTAATTTTAAAAAGTTAGAAATATTTTTTGAAAAAAGGCTTGAGGCGTTATTTGCTACTCTGCCAGGAACGTTTGCATGACCTACAATCTTAAGACCATTTTTTGAAACGACTTTTCCAACTTGGCTAAATTCGCAGTTCCCTCCTGACTCTACAGCTAGGTCAACAATAACTGAACCATTTTGCATGTTTTCCAACATTTCTTTTTTTAAAATTAAAGGTGCTTTTCTTCCTGGTATTTGAGCAGTACATATTACAATATCCATTGTTTTTAAAGTTTCGGCCAATAAAGCTTCTTGTTTTTTTTGGTACTCGGCACTCATTTCTTTTGCATAACCACCCTTTGTTTCAGCATTCTTGGACTCCTCATCCTCGACCATAACAAATTTACCACCAAGACTCTCAACTTGCTCTTTTGAGGCTATTCTTACGTCTGTGGCAAAAACAATAGCACCTAATCGTTTAGCAGTTGCTATAGCTTGTAAACCTGCAACACCTGCGCCTATCACTAAAACATTTGCAGGAGTAACTTTACCTGCAGCCGTCATAAATAATGGTAAAACTCTGTTAAATTCTTGAGCAGCATCTATAACTGCATGATATCCTGCTAAATTTGCTTGAGAGGACAAAATATCCATATCTTGAGCTCGAGTAATTCTTGGAACTAATTCTAAAGCAAACGCTGATATTTTTTTAGAATTTAAAATTTTAATACTATCTTGGTTGTTCTGTATACTGATTTGAGAAATAACCATAGAATTATTTTTTATTTGTTTAGACTCGTCTGGGGTCGGGCAATTTATTTTTAAAATAATATTTGAATTCTTATAAACGTCTTTTGAAGTGGTTAGACTCGCACCAGACTCTTTATACGATTTATCATTAAAACCTGAAAGTGAACCTGCCCCCTTTTCGATAAATACTTGGTGACCAGCTTTTACATAGTTTTTTACATCATCAGGAGAAATAGAAACTCTATTCTCAAACTTTTTTTTTTCTTTAACTGCGCCTATTATCATTAACTTGTTCCTTTTAGAAGGTATGTTGTATATCAGATAAATCTAATTTGTTAAGTCTAAGATTTATAAAATTTATTAAAAATTTGTTGAAAGTCATCATAAACCCGCAAATTTGAATGCTTTTTTTTGATTGGTTTCAACATTTTTAACTGAAAAATCTTTAATTAAGTCATGAAAAAGCTTGTACCAATTTATTTCAGCTTTCAAATGAATAAAGATTGACCCCAAACCAACCGCTGCCCGATCCATAAATAC
>CACMWO010000026.1 GCA_902617465.1 uncultured Alphaproteobacteria bacterium
TAATAAAAAGTTTTTTTTTACTACACTTTTTGGATTAGCTCCGTGGTCATTTATTTTTGGAAGTATCGGACAAGGACTTGAAGAGATATTTATAAACAAAACAGCACTAAGTTTCTCTCTAGTAGCTGAACCAGAATACTTAATTCCAATTGGATTTATAGCTTTTTTAATAGTTACTATTATTTTGTTTAAAAAAAAATTTAAAGGTTTGAATGAACATTCTTTATTGATCGAAAAAAAATTAAGTAACAAATTACATAAAAAATAACGTAAATGACAAATTTTAAAAAATTATCATTTAAATTATAATTCATTGAAAAATAGGTTAATAAAAAAGGAATAATACAAAATGGTAACATCATCAAACTTGCCATATTATTTCTAGTCCTAAGATTTCCGCTAAGTTTTTTAAATATAAGATGATGAAGATGATTAACATCAGGCCTTAAGGGTGAATATTTCAGAAATATTTTTCTAAATATTGAAAATAACATCTCAGTAATGGGATAAGATAGTATTACCATGGCCAATAATGTTGGTAATTGACTATGTCTTTGAAAGAGATAGATGATTAATGCGCCAGCAAAAAGAGCGTATGTATAAGATCCACTATCTCCCAAAAAAATCTTTCCAAAAGGAAAATTAAAAAGAAAAACAATAACAGCAAATACAATTATAAAGATTGATAAATTAATAATAAAAATATCATCATAAAAATATCCTATATATAGCACACTAGATACTATCGATAGAAAATTAAATGAGCTTAAACCATTCAGGCCATCTATAAAATTAAAGCCATTCATTAAGAGCATCAAACTAAGAATAAATAATAAAGCTTTAATTACTTTATGATCTTTAATCAATTGAAGTAATGAGATATTTATATCAGGAAGTTCAGAAAAAATTACAAAAACAAAAGATCCTATAAATAAAATTATTAATCTTACATAAGGGCTCAAAGATTGTTTTAGATCCTCATAAAAAGAAAATATAAAAATTATTAAGCTACCAAATATTAATGGTAGTATTAATAATAAATAATTAATTTCAACAAATATTAAAGTAACCAAAAAAGATGATAAGAATAAAAGTCCTCCCACTCTAGGAACCTCTCCTTCATGAATTTTCTGTTTGGCAAAATAATTTGACTTAACGCCTTTGCTGCCTAAAAATCTTATAAAAAAAAATAATATTATTTGAACAACAGTGGATATAAAAAAAGCAAGTAATATCTTGTTATAATCTATCATTTTAATGTTTTAATTTTAAATAAATAAAATTTACTCACTTACATATATAGCCTTTTCTGATTGATCTATAAACCTGCCGATTAAAATAGGTTTAATATCAGTTTTATTTGAAAAACAATTTTCAAATTTTTTTTGATTTTGTTTATTAATAGCAATTAACATCGGCCCATTTGTTTGTGGGTCAAAGAGAATATTTTTAAGAGGATGGTTCTCTGATATTTTAATATACCCTCTTGAAGAATTATGATTATTTTCAAAACTAGTACTTTGAAACATTCGTAACAAGTCAATATTTGTATTTATAAGAATATCAGGAGTTAATATTAATTCAGAAGACAGGTTAGATGATAAACATATGTCAATTAGGTGAGATGACAATCCGAAGCCACTTATATCAGTCATGGTTTGGGAGTCTGAATTTCTTGCGGAATTAACAGCAAAAAAATTTTCCTTTTTAAGGTTATCTAATATTTTTTCAAAATCATTACCTGAAAGCATATCAGAGTTATTGAAATAAGCGGCAAGCAAATATCCAGTTCCAAGCGGCTTAGATAAATAGATTAGGTCTCCCACTTTGGCAGAATTTTTTGAAACATTACTCTTTATCTCACCATTTAAAGTAAGTGTAATACCTGGCTCTTTTGATTGATAACTATGACCAGATGAAATTATACAACCATTTTTATCTGCTTCATGTTTGATCCCCTCCATAAAATATTCTAAGTAAAACCTTTCAACAGAATTTTCAGAGAAGGGCACACCTAAAGACACACTTAGTGATTTAACTTCTCCACCAGCTGCTAAAATATCATTTTGAGAGTGTAAATAACTAATTTTACCAAAATCAAAAGGATTAAGAGATGAAAAAAGTTTTGTATGATCAATTGTTTGTAATATTTGTAGTGATTGATTATTAACTATTGAGGAGTCTTCTAAGTAAATATTGTCTGAGTTTTTTTTTATGTAATTAATCAACGTATTTTTTGAGACTTTAGAGCCACAACCTTGACAATACATCAAAGGATTTTTGAAATTTTCCAATTCAAAATTCCTTTTAGCCATTCGAAGATTATTAGTAAATTTAAAATTGTTTATAAATTTTCTATCAATCCACACTTTAAGTCTCCAGCACCATTGGCTATGAAAAGATAAGAAAAAATAATTTAAAAGAGCATAATTTTTATATGTACCAATTAAATAAAGCCAGTTTTTCTGTGGTTTAAATTTAATTAGATTTTTGCCAGTTAATTTTAAAAAGATATTTTCTTTTAATGTTTCTCCTTGACGAACTGCCATTACTCCTGATTTTGGTTTAGGTTTATTTTCAATACTGCATGCATCCCCTGTAACAAAAATATTTTTATGATTAATTGATAAAAGATTCTCATTTACCTTAATAAATCCTTTTTCGTCCTTAGTAAGATTACTTTCCAACAGCCATGACTCAATACTAGCACCTGTAGAAATTAAACTTAAATCACAATCTATTTTTTTACCATTATTTAAAGTTAAATATTTTTCTGTAATTGAAATAACTTCTCCTTGGCACTCTCTAATATTTAAATTTTCTGCTATTCTTTTTAGATCATTTTTTGTTTTTTTATTTAAATTTTTTTCTTTTAATATTTTCTTTCCTAAAATTGTAATCTCAAAGAAACTCTCATATCTCCTTTTTAGACTAAAAGCTAATTCATAAGATGCAACCCCACCTCCAATTATAACAATTTTATTTTTGTTATTTTTTACAATTTGATCAATTTGATTTAAATTTTTAACTAGTGAGCTAATAGGTTTTACAAAAAAACATTTAGATGAATTTTCTATATTTATTTTTTTTGTATTAGAAATTGAGCCAGTATTAATTGAAAGTAAATCATAATTAACAGATGGGAAGTTTTGTAAGTGCAGTTCTTTAAGATTAGCGTCTAGTTTAATTACTTTATCCTTAATAAATGTTGCTCCTGCGTTAAAACATAACCTCTGAAGATCAATGCTTATTTCATCTATACTAAAATCTTTATGAATAAATCCAGGTGTCATACCTGAATAAATAGCTTCAAAATGCTCGCTAATTAAAATTGTATGAAGCCCCTTAATATTGTTCATACATAATTTTTTCAGGATTTGCACATTGGCATGCCCTCCACCTATTAATACCAATTGCTTAGTGAAATTATCTTCAATCAATTAGAGCGACCAACTTATAAAATAACTGTATATAAACAATAACGTAGCGAAAACATTAATATTCTGATGATTTTGCATACAGGGATAATTATTGAAATAATAAGAAATTTCAATAATTTTCATTAATTTTGGGTTTTAATCTTGAAACCAAAATTATATTTACCATTTACTATTATACATTAGCACTCTATAAAAGTGAGTGCTAAAAACTTAATTTTAGATATAGAGGTAAAAAAATGAATTTAAAACCCTTACACGATAGAGTCTTGGTAGAAAGAGTTGAACAAGAGGATCGTACAAAAGGCGGTATCATTATCCCTGATACTGCTCAAGAGAAGCCCATGGAAGGAAAAGTAATATCTGTGGGAGGCGGTGCTAGAAACGAAAACGGACAAGTAGTTGCTTTAGACGTAAAAAAAGGTGATCGTATTTTGTTTGGTAAATGGTCTGGTACTGAAGTTAAAATTGATGGTAAAGAGCTCCTTATTATGAAGGAGTCTGACATCATGGGAATAATTGAGAAGTAATTGAAAGGTATTTATAAATGTCAGCAAAATTAATTCAATTTGGTACAGATGCTAGAGCGAAAATGCTTAAAGGTATTAATATTCTAGCAGATGCTGTCAAAGTAACATTAGGACCTAAGGGTAGAAACGTTGTAATTGATAAATCATTTGGTTCTCCAAGAACAACTAAAGACGGTGTTACAGTCGCAAAAGAAATCGAGTTAGCCGATAAATTTGAAAATATGGGCGCTCAAATGATAAAAGAGGTTGCTAATAAAACAAATGACTCAGCTGGTGACGGTACAACAACATCAACTGTGTTATGTCAAGCTCTTGCCACGGAGGGAATGAAAGCTGTTGCTGCTGGATTAAACCCAATGGATTTAAAAAGAGGTATGGATGCTGCCACAGATGCAATTATTTCCGAACTTCAAAAAAACTCTAAGATTGTTAAATCTGATAAAGAAGTCCAACAAGTTGGAACTATTGCTTCAAATGGCGATGGAGAAGTTGGAGGTATGATATCTGAAGCCATGCAAAAAGTAGGAAAAGAGGGTGTTATAACTGTTGAAGAAGCTAAAAGCTTAGACACTGAATTGGATGTTGTTGAAGGTATGATGTTTGACAGAGGTTATTTAAGCCCATATTTCGTAACTAATGCAGATAAAATGAAAGCAGAAATGGAAGATTGTTTAATTCTTTTACACGAAAAGAAATTAGCGAGTCTTCAACCGATGCTACCACTATTAGAGTCTGTTGTTCAGTCTACAAAACCATTGCTTATTATATCTGAAGATGTTGAGGGCGAGGCTTTAGCAACTTTAGTTGTCAATAAATTAAGAGGTGGATTAAAAATTGCTGCTGTTAAAGCTCCAGGATTTGGAGATAGAAGAAAGGCAATGCTTGAGGATATTGCTATATTAACAGGTGGTCAAGTAATCAGTGAAGATTTAGGTATTAAACTCGAGTCTGTGACTATGGATATGCTGGGTAAAGCCAAAAGAGTTGTAGTAGATAAAGAAAACTCAACAATCGTTGGTGGAGCTGGCAAGAAAAAAGATATTGAAGCAAGATGTGATCAAATTAGAAAACAAATCGAAGAAACAACTTCTGATTATGATAAAGAAAAGCTTCAAGAGAGACTCGCAAAGCTTGCCGGCGGTGTAGCTGTTATTAAAGTAGGCGGTGCTTCTGAAGTAGAAGTTAAAGAAAAAAAAGATCGTGTAGAAGACGCCATGCATGCAACTAGAGCAGCTGTGGAAGAAGGAATTCTACCTGGCGGTGGCACTGCACTTCTTTATGCTACGAGTGTTTTAAAAAACTTAAAAGTAGATAATGACGATCAAAGGTATGGTGTAGACATTGTCAGAAAAGCCCTTTCGGCTCCTTTAAAACAAATAGCACAGAACTCTGGATTTGATGGCGCTGTTATTGCTGGTAAAATATTAGAGAGCAAAGATAATTCTCATGGTTTTGACGCACAAACTGGTAAGTTTTGTGACCTTGTGAAAGCTGGTATAGTTGATCCAACTAAAGTTGTAAGAACAGCTTTAATTGATGCAGTTTCAGTTGCAGCTCTATTAACCACTACTGAAGCAATGATTACAGATAAACCAGAAGACAAGTCCTCAACTCCTGCAATGCCTGATATGGGTGGCATGGGTGGCATGGGTGGTGGAATGCCGGGTATGATGTAACCTCAAAATATTTAAGTATACTAAAAAGCCGGTTTATTCCGGCTTTTTTTTATTTTTTTCCTAAAATTATCTGTATAAATATCTAAGTTAAATCATGCTAATTAATGCAATCAATCCTTTTAAAAAATTATTCACTGATCGATCTATTCCATCTGATGTTATTTTTTTTTCAGTAATACTCATATTAATACCTGTTGTATTAATCACGGGTCCCGCTTTACCAGATATTTTTTTGTCTTTGATTGCTTTATATTTTTTAATTAAATCAGTCTGGCAGAAACAATGGCATTATTACAAAAATAAACTTGTTTTTGGTTTTTTGATATTTAGTTCCTACATAATTTTGAGATCATTTTTTTCTGATATGCCTATTGAGTCTTTAACAAACGAAGGAAGTATGTTTTATTTTCGGTATATTTTTTTTGCTATGGGAGTTTGGTATTTATTAGACCACAACCCTCATCTCAAAAGATGTTTATTAATTATTTGTATATTAAGTTTAGTTTTAGTCTGTTTAGATGGCCTCTATCAGTATTTTGTTGAAATAAATTTATTTGGTAATGAAAAACACACCAATGATCGATTAACAGGGTTTTTCAATACTGAGCCAATTCTTGGTAGATATATTGCCTATTTGTCTCTTTTTACTTTCGCATTGATGTACCAAATATTTAAAAAAACAAAATTAATGATGACTTTGTCAGTTTCTTTTTTAGTTATGTGTGAGGTAATTGTTTTTTTAACTGGGGAAAGAGCCCCTTTGTTTTATGTAAGTCTTTTTACAGTTTTAATAGTCATTTTTATTCCACATTACAGGCTCTATCGAATTGTAGGTGTGATCGCTTCTATAATTATTATTTTTAGTATTTTGCAAATTAATCCCACAGCAAAATCAAGAATAGTTGATCATACTATACAACAAGTAAGTGAAACAAAAATACCTGGTATGCCCTATAGCGCCCATCATGAAGAGCACTATATTACATCTTTGAACATGTTTAAGGAACACCCAATCTTTGGTGTTGGAACCAATATGTTTCGATTTAAGTGTGACAATCCACAATATAAATATAAAAGAGGATGTATTTCTCATCCACATAATTTTTACTTTCAAGCTATTGCAGAACTAGGAATTATTGGATTACTATTTCTTATCACATTCTTTTTATATTTACTATTCATAGGTCTAAAACAATTTATTTTCGTTTTAACAAATAATAAAACCAAGCAAATACCATTCGAATTTTTACTTTATCCTATGATATTGTTTATTTATTGGTGGCCCATAATTCCTCATATGAGTTTTTATAATAATTGGAATAATGTCATGATGATGTTGCCTTTGGGTTTTTTCATGAGATATTTTTATGGTAATACTAATAATGGAAATTATTAATAAATTTTCAAATTATTTTCAATATACTTTTGAGCAAGGAAGTCTGGGCTTATCGATAGCTGAGATCATAACTATTTTAACCTTTTTAATTATAGCAATTGTTATAAGAGGTCTTTTTGCAAGAGTTATTGTTTCAAAGATTAAAAAAGTTATACAAAAAACAGGAAATAAGGTTGATGATCATCTTTTTGATGCTTTGGCACCTCCTTTAAAAACACTTCCATTTATATTTGTTTTTATTTTAATGGGTATTTTTGTTAATACTGGTTCTCAATTGAGTTTGATGTTAGAAAAAATAAATCAAACATTTGTAACAATTTTTATTTTTTGGCTTCTTCATCAATCATTAGCTCCCTTATCACAAGCGTTTAAAAAGCTTGAGGATTTATTATCTAAAGCTCTTGTAATATGGTTAACAAGTTCACTCAAATACCTTGTAATTTTTTTGGGAACAGTGGCTGTATTAGAAACCTGGGGAATAAAGATCGGTCCAGTAATCGCAGGCTTAGGTCTCTTTGGAGTTGCTGTAGCTCTTGGTGCTCAAGACTTATTTAAAAATTTAATATCAGGAATTATGATAATTTTAGAGAAAAGATTTGAATTAAATGATGTTATTGAGGTACCAGGTCAAGCAACTGGAACTGTGGAGCATATTGGATTTCGTTCAACATTAATCCGCCAATTTGACTCTACTCCTATTTCTATACCTAATTATGTTTTTTCCGATACATCCATAGTAAATTATTCTGATCGTGAGTACCGAAGAATTAAATGGATAATTGGATTAACTTACGATACTACTACTAAACAATTAAAGGATATATGCAGTGGTATTGATTTAGCAATTAGATCAAATAATGATTTCATTGTAAATGATGCCTACAAATTATATGTAAGAGTCGAAAAATTTAATGACAGTAGTATTGATATTTTAGTTAACACTTTTACCAATACAAATGATTGGGAGAAATATTTAATAACCAAGGAAGAATTAGCATTTACGATAAAGAATATTGTGGAGACAAATAAGAGCTCATTTGCTTTTCCTTCACAATCAATTTATGTTGAAAAAAAATAATTTTGAAAACACTAAATTTTACAAATTATCTGTAAGAATTACGCTAACTCCCATTTTAGAAACTTTTTTATAATCTTGAGCTTTATTTACAGTAAATGTGAGCTTCTCACGTGTACCAATCCATAAAAAGTCTGAATGATTAACTTGATAGTGAAACATACTGACAAAATCAGGATCTATGATTATATTTGCTAAAACAGATCTTAAATAATAAAAAGGGGTGCCCAAGTGAACCTTATTATTTTTATAAGGTCCTTTTGCTAACCAATATGTTTTGTAGATATTGTTTTGACTACTATCAAAAAACCATAATCCAATAAAGTTATGAGACTCAATTAAAAAAAAATTATCTTTAAACTTTAACGATAAATCTTTGATAAGTTTTGATGACTCCTTAGCATTTGAGTAATTAAGATTTTTTAGGTCTAGCCACCAATATTTAATACTTGTGTTACTCGAAATAAGTTCCTCTAAATTAGGTACATTAGTATCATTTGGTTTATTATAACTAGCTATAAGACCTCTATTTGAACTAAAAGTTGTATCAATCTCAACACCACAATATTTTTTTTCAGAAGCTAATTTTAATCTTTCTTGTGACCCTGCAGCATGCAACCATAACATTGGATAGTCACAATTATCATTGGTTAAAATTATTTTTTCTCCATAAAATCTATAAAAGCAAATTAAAAATATAAATAAAGATATAATAAAATAAAATACTAATTTTATTTTCTTGCTCATTTAATTCTTTATCCATGACTCTTTAAGTAATGAAATATAAAGCTCTCTGAAATATATTTTTAAGGATTGGTCAGAGACAATTTCAAGACTTTTTCGGTCAGCAATTGTTCCATTTAGATTTATTAAATTATTATGAATATTACATTTAATTGTCTTACATAATTCATTATTGCTAATATAATTAACAATAATTTCTGGGATTTCATAATAAGCTAAAGTTTTATTTTTTAATTTAATACCTTCTCCAATAAGAATTCCATTTACTCTCCGATCACAAAATGAATATTGAGATCTGTCACACAAATGACCTGCTTCAGTATATGTAGATGAAGCAATACCTGGAGGATTGTGATCTGGAATAATAATTATGAGTGATTCTGGATCAATATTTATAATTTTATTTACATATTCTACAAGACTCTTAATTGATTTATTATTACAATTAAGAAATTGCTCAAGTACTTTCGACTGAGGGTACTCTATAATTTTCTCGAAAGATTGGTTTTGCCCGATAACAGTATGGCACCCAACTGCAAATAAATAATTCAATATCGGCTTTTCATTTTGTATTGATTTTTTTAATAATTCGAAATGTTGATTAAAAAAGGACTCATCTGAAAGCCAACCGTTATTCATTTCAGACATATCAAAATTTGGCGTTAAGAAAGACTTATCAAATCCAATACTCTTATATGCTTTTTCAATATTAAAAAAAGAACCATACATGGGTTGGCTTGCGAGAGTTTTATAACCATATTTTTTCAAATAATTTGGAAGACAATTAGTGCTGTAATCTCCAATTCGATTAAATTCTGTACCATATTCAAGTATACTTGGAGCTCCACATAGAATTTCAAATTCTGCCTGAGCTGAGCCCCCACCTATTACAGGGGATATACCGTAAAATAAATTTTCGTTTTTATAATCAATCCATTGATTTGGAATGATTGTTTTATCTAATTTAATATTTTTGAAATCAGTCGGATCAATAAAACTCTCTAAAACAATTATATGAATATTTTTATTTACTTTACCTAGGTCAAACGCTCTAAAATCATTATATTTCATTAAATTTTTATTTTTCATAAGATTATTTTCAAATGACAATGTATTTAGGTAATTGTAAATCAATGCATCAACAGGCCCTATGAATCTAAATGCAGCACTAATATTAAAATCTTCAATATTTGGTTTAGATGGATAAAAAAATTTTTCAAATGTTTTTGGATAAAAGTAAGAGGCCAAAATTAAAATTAAAAATATGATTTGAAATAAAAGTGCTCTAATTTTGAAAAAACGGATATTAGTAATTATTACTAAAATTATAAAAACGCCTGAAATAAAATAAATTAGGAAAGAATTAAAGTTTCCAAAAGCGTAAATTAATTCATCAATATTTTCAAAGTCTCTAAATAAAATTCCTTTTCTTAAAAAATAATATGTTACGAATGGTAAAATTAAGAATGAATATAAACCAATGATTGATAAAATTATTGACCGGAAATATATAATTACTACTAATGAAAATACGATATTTGAAAAAAACACTCTTAAATTAAAAGCATCATAAAATATAATTTGATTGTATTTTAAAATTTCTGAAAATATTGACCATATTAAAACCAATAAAAAAGATAGGATTAATGTATCTCTGGTATTTTCAACTGGTTTTAATAATGATACTTTTTTTATAAGAATATCCCTCATGATTTTTTAATTATTTAAATAGCAAATTTTTAAATTTATATAAATTAAAATGTTATTTGATAAATACTAACTATGATATTAAATATTTTATATTAATTTTATAGTAATGAATTTTGCATATAATAGAACTCCAGATTTTGTAAATAAATTTTTTAATAATTATCATTATGAATCCATTAAGAGTAGTAAAACTATTTTAGAAGTTGGTATTGGATCTGGAATGTCTTTAATAAAATTAACTAACACTCATTTAAATAAATTTTTTTATGGTATAACTTTAAATGATCATGTGGCAAAAGGATATTCAACTTCTAAAGACAAAAATTATTTAAGAGACTTATATTTTAAACGATTTAATAAAAATATAGAGAAGTTTCCATATGTAAAATACAAAAGTGTTAATAAAAAAATAAAATTAAAAAATAGAGATTATTTATTTTCAATTGGTTGCCTTGGATACCAAAATATTAATTTAATAAATTTTTATAATAATTATGTCAAATATTTTGATAAATTTTGTCTTCACATTGGAACGATTGATTGTAAAAAAAGTTTCATAAATAAAATTTTGTACACAAATACTGCGACTAATGAAGTTATATTTATTTCAGAGAATAGTGCTGATAATTCGGATTTATTAGATATTGTTTTTACTAACACAATTCCAAAGTCTGATATTTGTGAAGATCTGCACAATATTTATAATTATAAAAATCATAATAATTTTAAATCATTCACAGCTATTATAAGAATTA
>CACMWO010000027.1 GCA_902617465.1 uncultured Alphaproteobacteria bacterium
ATTATGCAACAATATCAACAATTGAGAGCAATAAGGTTGGGATAAATTTAGTATATAAACCATTTATAAATTTATTATGGTTAAGTGCAATTATGCTTATTTTTTCGATATTTTTATCTGTTATTAAAAAACGATGAAGAGGCATCTGTTAATACCTGTAGTTGGATTAATAGTGTTAGTTGTAAGTGTTATATTTTACTTTAATCAATCAACTAACAAAAATAATTCAATAAATGAGGTATCGAGTTTAATATTTGAAACACCAGACTTTTACAACAATAAGTTAATTAGTGAAAATACATTAGGTGAATTTTATATTGTTAATTTTTTTGCTTCTTGGTGTAAGCCATGTTTATTAGAGCACCCTTTGTTGATGGAAATGAAAAAAAAAGGCATAAAAATTATTGGTATTAATTTTCGAGACGATGAAGAGAATTTTAAGGAGTGGATTAATGAACATGGAAATCCTTTTGAATACATTTTAAGAGATGATGGCACCATCGCTTATGAGATGGGTTTAATTGGTGTTCCAGAGACATTTTTTATTGTCAATAAAATGACTCAAAAAAAGATACAAGGGCCTTTATTTTATGAAGATGTCGAAAAGTATTTATAAACTAATTATACCATTTTTAATAATTCATATATCTGTAATTAGCTTTGCAGGTGTAAATGAACTCAGTGATTATTACAAAACAATCAGATGTCTAGTTTGCGAGGGTCAGAGCATACAAGAGTCTGATACAGAGTTTGCAATAAATTTAAAAGAACAAATCCAAAAAAAATATAGCTCTGGAATATCCATTGAGGAAATTAATCAAGAACTAATCAAAATTTATGGTGAAGAAATATCTTTTAATCCACCTAAAAATCACATAATACTTTGGGGGGCTCCTTTGATTGTGCTAATAATTATTTTTATATTTATTAGAAATAAAATTGGATTTTTTAAGAGAGAATAAAATGGGTTATTTGAACAACTTATCTAATCAAATTGTGCTTATTGAACCTCAATCTTTTTCTCTCGTTAGTTGGTAAATGTTTATTCAGTCTTCTGTTTATTAAGCTAAATAAGCCAATTATCAATAATGTTAATAAAATAAAGTAAAAGCCAACAATTGGATAAGGAACAAAAGGATTAAAGGTTTTATCAGCAAAATAACTGGCATAATAAATTGCATCTCCTTTTTGTTGCCATGCTGGAAAACCAGTAAAGAATACCAGGGTTGTTGCATGGAACATAAAAATTGCTTCATTTGTATAAGAGGGCCATGCCAAGCGGAGCATTGTTGGCCATATAATACGTCTGAATTTTTTAATCCCTGTAAAACCAAACGCATCTGCTGACTCTAAATCTTGACTTGGGACAGCACGCAACGCTCCGTAAAAAATCTCTCCTGCATAAGCAGATGTATTAAAAAATAAAACAATTAAAGCACCTAACCAAGCTTTGGTAAGCCAACGAGTTTCAACTGTAACTACAAAAAATCCTAGATCAATATCAAATCCTAATCTTGGTAAAAGAACAAACAAATCATATGCAAAGAAAAATTGAATGAATAAAGGAGAGCCTCTAAAAATAAAAATAAATAATCTACAAGGAGCGCTAAATAGAGATAAATTTGAATTTTTACCTAAAGCCAGAACTGTTGCAAAGAAAAATCCAAGGAGTAATGCCAAAACAGCAAAATATATGTTCCAAATCATTCCCGAACCAATTAATACAAATTGTTCGCAAAGTGTTATGTCAGCTTTTGGTAAAAGTCGCTCTCCATAACCTATAGATCTGAGGCCGTAATCAGATAGTGTTTGAAAACAACTCGACATCAGCCAGCCTTACCTGCCATGGTAGCTTGTCCTTGAGAAAGACGAGCTGATATTTTGTCTAATACAGATTGTGACAAGTAAGTTAATGATAAGTAAAAAATCATAAGTACACCAAAATACCATGCTCGCCAATCAGGATGAGGGTACTCATATACACCAGTTTTAATCCCACCTAATTCTTTAGCCCAATAGACTATATCTTCAATGCCGAGAAGAAATAGAAGTGGGGTTGCTTTAATTAAAATCATCCACAAATTTGACAGACCTGGTAAGGCATAAATCCACATTTGTGGTATGAGAATTCTTCTAAAAATTTGACTTTGAGAAAAGCCGTAAGCCTCTCCTGTTTCTATTTGAGATTTTGGAACTGCAGCCATAGCTCCAGACAAAACGTTGCCGGCAAAAGCTCCAAAAACAAAGCCAAAAGCAAGTAAAGCTAGAGAAAATCCATAAATATCGTGCACCCACTCGCCAGCTGTATTTAAAGGAAGTTTAGCAGCTGCACAAACGACAAAATCATTACCTTGCCTAATTGGCTCAGTAACATCAAAACATAAAACTTTATGACGCAAATATTCAAATGCTTGATCAAGTGCTATTGGAATGAATAAAAAGAAAACAATATCTGGAATACCTCTTATCATCGCAAGATAACCTTTTCCTAGAGAGCGAATAATTCTAAAGTTAGATCTTGAAGCAGTTGCGCCTGCAAAACCAAATACCATTGCCAATGGAGCCGCCAAAGAAAGCAAACCTATAACAACTAAAAAAGAAAAATAAAATGACATATGCTTTGCTGTAGTGACATAACATGATAACCACATTAATCCTTCTATGGCTTTAGGGTCTACACAATAATTAAACATTTCGATATTCCTCTTGTGTAACTGTTTTTTGAGGGAAAAAATCTCGAATTAAATTATTTCTTTTTCCTGTTAAAACCTCATCTATCCCGAACTTACCAGCTAAAGGTGCATTAGTTATACCTGAATGCATGACTGCTAAATAAATACCATTTAATTTTTCACCTTTTTGATTTTTGAGACGTCCAATTTTTGGTCTTCCATCAACTGGCAATGGTCGTTTGCCAAGTGTAAAGTGATCTAAAATCATATTTCCATTATAGTTGAGCCTAGTTGCCATGTCTTGAATAAGTTTTTTTGCAGTTCTCTTAATATTTTCCTCTTGGCTTGAGTCATCATCAAACTTTCCACCTATTATTAGTCTTCCTTTATCATCCTGTCTTGCATGGAAATCAAAACCTGTGATTGGGTATTTTAATAATTTGGGTAATGGTTTTGTATAAACTAACAAACCTAAACTTGAGTGCATTTCAAAAGGAATATTAATTGTTGACAATAATTTTGGAGCACCAAGTCCAGCAGTAATAATTACCTCATCATCATTAATAATTTCGTTATCGGTTTTTACACCAATGACATTGTTACTCTCGCATACTATCTCTTTTACATTAGTTTCTATTATTTTTGATCCACTAGCTTTGAAAAGTTCTTTTGTTGCTCTAACACCATCAATGACCAAATCATCAGCACCAAAGCAGGCCATGGGCGGTATATTTATTAAGTAAGGTAAATGTTTTTTTAGTTCAGATTTAGTTGATATTTTCACCGAATGCCGCCAACTTTGATGCTGATTGATAGTTTGCTGAAGCTCTTTCTCTCCTTGATCCCAAATAAATGCGCCTTTTGATGTATAATTTAGGTTTGAAATATAATTTATTAATTTTGGCCAGTAATTTAAATTAGCTAAACGAAAAGTAGCATAACTTTTATCATTACTTGCATATCCATTCACCCAGCCCCAGGTATTTGAAGTAGCTTGGCTTCTATCACCTGGTAAATGAGATGATAAAACAGTTATCTTATCTACACCATTTTGATAGGCATGATAGGCAAAGGATGCACCTACAATTCCTGCCCCAACTATAATCATTTTAAATTGGACTTTATATTATGTTTCAATGTTTATTGAATGAATATTATAAAGAAAAAAAAAAGAGGACGGATATTCCGTCCTCTTATATTAAGTTTAAATTAAATAATCTTAAAAAGTTGCAGCTTCAAAACCAAACCACTTTTTAATGAGAGCATTTAGCGATCCGTCGTCTTTCATAGAGCTAATAGCTGCATTCATTTTAGCTTTTAACTCTGTATCAGATTCACGGATGCCCATGCCAACACCGCCACCAATTGAAACTTCTCCAATGTTTGCAAATTCACCATTTGATTCTGCAATAATCGATGCGAGGTAATCACCATCTGCTAAGACAGCGTCAGCTTCACCATTTTGCACTGCAGATATTGTTTCTTCTGCTGTTGCAAATTCTACTAAAGTTGCTCCACTTTCAGCAACATAGCCTGCCTGAATGGTAGCAGTTTGAGCAGCAATAACAGCACTATCTACGTCAATGTCTGCTCCGCTCATTCCCATGTATACTGATGGAGATGGTGGAAAATAATCTTGTGTAAAGTCAATCACCTCATCACGTTCTGCAGTAATTGACATACCAGCAATAATTGTATCGTAGTTACCAGATACTAAATTAGGAATGATAGAATCCCACTCGTTTATAACCCAAACGCAATCTAGATTTGCTCGAATACAAAGCATATCGCCAACATCTTTTTCAAATCCGTCAACTTCGCCATTATCGTTAATAAAATTATATGGAGGATAAGCACCCTCTGTGCCCATTCTTACTGTTTCTGCAAAAGCAGAACCAAATAAAAAAAGCGCAGCAAATGCTGATAGTATTATTTTTTTCATAATTTTCTCCTTGTTCTTCCTCTATTACTTCGAATAAATACTTAATAAAATATAAACTAAAATAGAGTAAATAGATAAACTTTTTATAGAAACGCTCTAGATATTTGATTAATTATGATGAGTAGAACAAATCTGCGTTGATTATACTGCCGTTTTGAATATCAATATTTTGATAACGGATATTTCCCTTAATTTTTGCTGTTGACTTAATATAGATATCTTTAGCTTGAATATCTCCATCAACTTCTCCCTCAACTGTTATGGTATCAGCAGTGACAGTTCCCTTAACATAAGATCCTGGTTTTAAATTAATGGTTGATGACTTTATAGTACCAGTTAATTGTCCAGAAAAATCTATATAGTCTGTGGACTCAAGAGAGCCATTAATTTTTATATCTTTTGCTAGAGTTGATTGGTTGATAGTACTATCGGTGTCAAACATAAATTCAGTTTTTACTTCAGGTTTTTTTTCACTAGATCCAAACAACGCCATTATTGATCGACCTCTTGATTTTCACTAATCTGATCTTCTTTAACTTCATCAGTAGAAACTGGCGAATAGGATTGGACAGTGCCCCTATGTCTTAGTGTGCCTTGGATTCTTGCGCCATAACTTACTTGTAATGAAGAGTATTCAATTACCCCTTTAATGTTTGCAGAATTATTAACGATCAAATAATTCTCTGAATTTATCTCACCATCAACACTTCCAGAAATGGTTATTTCTTGACCTGACATGTCTCCACTAAAAGCACCTTTTTTGTTAATATTAATATTTGAAGATTTTAGAGTTCCTGTAAGAGCTCCGGAAATATCTGATGTTTCTGCTCCTTCTATTCGTCCGTCAACTCTAACACCGGAACCTATGTTTACAGCTTTAGCATCATTATCTATTGGATTAGATTGTATTTCATCACCTGATGAATTAGTGTTATTTTCATTCATCTCAGTATTCTCATCCATGTGATTATCCTAACACAATCTAAATATTCATAAAATCTAAATTATTTTCTAAAAACATTGAATTGATTAGGTTTTTAGAACTAATGACTTAGATTATTATAAATTTAATATAATTTACCAGATTAACTTTAAGATTTGCTTTTTTTTAGCAATATCTTTGAAATCGAAAAAATGAAATATTACTAAATTATGAAAATACTTGAGTTAAAACAGTTGGAGAAGCAATTTGGTGAAAATAAAGTTTTAAAAGGGATTAATCTTGTAGCCAATAGAGGAGACGTTATAAGTATTATTGGAAGTTCTGGTTCTGGAAAAAGTACTATGCTTCGCTGTGTAAATTTCCTTGAAACACCTGATAGTGGAACAGTAAATGTTTGTGGTGAAATCATTAATTGTAGCGATAAAAATTTCAATAAACCTGATAAGAATTTACAATTGAAAATTACTTCAATTAGAAAAAAATTGGGTATGGTTTTTCAAAGTTTTAATCTTTGGTCTCATATGAATATCTTAGATAACATAACAGAAGCCCCGGTAAATGTTTTAGGAATAGATAAAGGAATTGCAGAAGAAGAGGCAATGACTCTATTAAAAAAAGTTGGGATCGCCGACAAAGCAAAAGAATATCCTTCTCATCTATCAGGAGGACAACAACAAAGGGCAGCAATAGCTAGAGCGCTCGCCATTTCTCCAGAAATATTATTATTTGATGAACCGACATCATCTCTTGATCCAGAATTGGTAGATGAGGTCTTATCTGTTATACGTAATTTAGCTGAACAGGGAAAAACAATGTTAGTTGTAACTCACGAGATGGAGTTTGCTCGAAAAGTTTCAAATAATGTAATTTTTCTTCATGATGGTCTGGTAGAAGAGGAAGGACATCCTGACACAGTTTTCACAAATCCCCAATCAGAGCGTTGCAGAAATTTCTTATTTAATAGACGCGAATAATAATTTTTTATAATTTATCAAAGTGAATTCATTATTACTGTTCCTGGTAAGACTACTAGACTTTTACACAATTATAGTATTTTTTTATGTAGTCGTATCTTGGTTGTTTCACTTTAACATTTTAAATAGTCAAAATATTTTTTTGTGGCGAGTTTTTGAAAGTTTAAAAAAACTAACTGACCCTCCCTTAAATTATATAAGAAGATATTTACCAAATTTAGGCGGCTTAGATATTTCACCAGTGCTTTTAATACTAATAATTTACTTATTTAAAGATTTACTGATTGAGTATTGGCCTAGAGGTTAACGATAAGGAGATTAAAAAAAATGACAGATATAATTGATGGAAAAGCTTTTGCAGCAAAAATCAGAGCTGAGGTGAAAGAAGACTCGGACAAATTAATAAGTCAAAAACAAGTAGATCCTTGTTTAGCAGTGGTGCTAGTGGGTGAAAATCCAGCAAGTAAAGTTTATGTGGGACAAAAAACAAAAATGGCCGCAGAATGTAATATAAAAACTAAAGATTACAAATTAGATGCAAGTACAGATCAAGAGACATTATTAAAATTGATTGATGACCTTAATAATGATGAGTCTGTTCATGGTATTTTAGTGCAGTTACCTTTGCCCAAACAGATTGATGAAAGAAGAGTGATAGATGCCATCGTGGTTGAGAAAGATGTTGATGGTTTTCATGCGATTAATGCCGGCAGACTTTCAATAGGCGGGGATATGTTAAAAAGAGCTTTTATCCCTTGCACGCCATTAGGATCTTTACTCCTTTTAAAAGACCAGATTGGGGATTTAAAAGGCAAAAGTGCAGTTGTGATTGGTAGATCAAACATTGTTGGTAAGCCAATGTCTCAACTTTTAATTGAAGAGTCATGTACTGTTACTGTGGTGCACTCCAAAACCAAAGAAATTGAAAAAGTTTGCTCACAAGCAGATATTATTGTTGCAGCTATAGGAAGGGCTGAGATGATTGACTCAAAATGGTTAAAGGATGGTGCGGTTGTTATTGATGTTGGTATAAATAGAATAGCTGTTACAAAAGAGGACGGAAGTGAAGGAAGTAAGATAGTGGGTGACGTAGACTTTGAAAGTGCCTCCACGAAAGCCTCAAAGATTACTCCTGTACCAGGTGGTGTTGGGCCGATGACTATAGCATGTCTATTAAGAAATACTGTAACATCAGCTTATCGTCATGCTGGTCTTGAGGACCCAAGATCAAATTAAAAAATTAAGTTTTTATTTTTCCTGAAATACTAGACCCAGGTGTTACGACATTTCCTTGCTCATCAACTATTACTGGACCGGAGACTGGATCAGTTACTCCCAATTCTGAACTGAGCTCCTCTAAAATATCTCTTATAGTGTCGAGATATGCGATCATTTGTTGGCGAGCATTGGCAAGACTATTTTCATCAACCCACTCGACAACGCTACAATAGGATCTCTCACCTGTCTTTATAACTTTGCGGGTAATAACTCCATCAGGATTTGAAAACTTCTTCATTGAGTCAATAAAGGATTGTTCATTACCAGGTTTAACTTTGAAACGCACGACACTCAAAAATTTAGCCATAGTTTATCCTATTAAAATTATCAAATGAAAACATCATAATTCTTAGACTTAAAAACTTATTTCTCTTATAAGAGTCGCGGATATTAGATTTAATATTTTATCAAAATAGGACTGTGGCTGAATACTAACATTTGCAACACCTAAAACTTTCTTATCGGAAAAGATTATATTTTCCGACAATTTGAGGGTTACTTTATAATAGGACTTCTCAGATTGTATTCCTCCACCAGGTTTTTCTCTTGCAGCTATAGGGCCGTTAAAAATAGAGGTAACCGAAGGATATAGACTAAAATCGTCTACTGGTGATTTGCTTATGGACACTACTTCTAAATCAACCCTTGGCATTTCAATTGAATTAGGAACAAAAAAACTATTTTTAAACTCTTTAACCTTTGAAATATCATTTTCAGATAAAAAAGCTATGACTTGAAATGACTCTTTATTTACAATTGACATAATTGGATCATCTTTATTTAGCCATTGATTTTTTTTTAATTCAATTAAACTTACAATCTCTCCTTTAAATGGTGCAGTGATATTTAACGATGATTTAATTTTTTCTAAATTATTAATATTAGTTATAATTTTTTTTTCTTCACTTTTCATTATCATTAAATCTGATTTATTTTGATCGCCCTCTAAAGCATTATTTATTTGAATTGAAATTAATTTTTTTTCTTCAAGAAGTTTTTGTATATTTGAATTAAGTGATGGCGAATTTAGTTTTATTAAGTCTGCTCCTAATTGCACAGATTGATTTTCTTTAATGTATATATCTGAAACTTGTGAATTTATTGTTGGGTAAATTGTAATGTATTCTTCTGATTGATAAATTGCAGGAATGGACTGTGTATTTTTCCAAGGGTAGAATAAAATAAATGATAAGGCTCCTAAAATTAAAATTGTTCTAATTATACGAATATTTAAAAAAAAACTAGAGCGAAGTTTCCACCATTCTCTTAACTCTTTTAAGATAGGCAATGCTATAAACCAAATAATTTCTATTACAAAAAGAAATATTCCTAAAATTTTGAATGCAAAAAAATATACCAATAAAGCTATTCCTATAAATAAGAAGAACCTGTATATCCAAGTCGACCAGGCATAAATAGTAATCAAATTTTGGCGTTGTTGGCTCATATACTCAGGAGGGCTAAGGCTCAATCCAAACAACCAATTTCGCAATTTCCATTTTGCAATAGCAAATGCTCTGGGCTGAAGGTTGTCTATTTTTATAAAATCTGCAAATACGTAATATCCATCAAACCTCATAAATGGGCTAATGTTAATAAGAAGTGATGAAATCCATCCTGTTGTAGCAACGAAAAAAGCGGCACTTTTCAAAATTCCTGGATCAGATACTCCCCATACAAAAGTAGCCAGCAAGGCTAAATGTAGCTCTGTCGAGATTCCAGCAAAATTTATTGTCAATCTTTTCTTATGATCTCTAAGTCTCCAAGCATTAGTGTTATCAGTGTATAAAAAAGGAAAAAAGACTAAAAACGCAATTCCCATTGAATTGACATTACATCCAAAATTCTTAGCTGTGTAAGCATGGCCTAATTCATGAATTGCTTTTACACCTACTAATGCAATTGCGTAAAAAATTAGTCCATTAAAATTGAAGAAATACAAAAAAGTATTTAAAAATTCATCCCAGCTTTGAATAACGAAATAAATTCCAATAATACCAAAAAAGTAAATTATTGATCTAAAAATTTTTTTTCCAAAAAGCTTTGCTATATTTATTGTTCTATCTAAAAAAGGATCTGGCTTAATCAAAGGTATTTTAAAAAAAAGATAATTGTGAATTAAATTTAAAAACCAATGCTTTTTTTTAGCCTGATGTTGAGCTAGTAATAGTTTAACATCTTCTGAACTTGAGTGAGCTATTAAACTATTAACTTTTAAAAAATTTATAAAATCATCTAACTCCTCTTCCTCGATAGTAACCCCCATGGCTTCTATTTTTTCAATAAACAGTTTTGAGTCTACTCCTGCAATCCAATGTCTCAGTATTCGAAAAGCATTTAAACCTAATGTAAAATATTTGTTTCTTAAATTATCATAAATC
>CACMWO010000028.1 GCA_902617465.1 uncultured Alphaproteobacteria bacterium
TTTTTTGCAGTATCAGACTCGTGTCTTGCTGTTGCCATAGTGACTAGCACGCATAGAGCAATAACAAAAAGGGTCCAAAATATCAGTGCACCTTCACTGTTGGCATATGTGAAATAAGCGTCCACACCTTCCCAACTATTTTCAGGTCCTGGAAATGTATTCATATTTTCTCCTTCCTTATATGTTACTGATATGCCTTGAGATTTAACTCAGCGCTATCAATACCTGCTTTTTGAACTGCATCTGGTACACGTAACCAATTCATCATTTTCATAATAAATGATAAACCATAACCAGGTACAAATCCTACTAAGAACATGACTATACATCCAACTAACTGTCCACCAAAACTTGTTGGAGGAATATCACCAGATGCTGGATAGCCTGATGCAAATAATCCCATTGCAATCACACCCCATATACCGGCAACTCCGTGAACAGAGATAGCTCCTACTGGATCATCGATCTTGAAAACACTATGTAACCAATTATTCGCAGGAATAATTATCACACCGCCAACAAAACCAAGAACAAAGGCTAATCCTGGATACCAAACATCAAGTCCTGACGCACAGGAGAAGATACCTGCAAGTCCACCTGACATCATCCAGAATGGGTTACCTTTACTCATCCAAAATGCACCAATCATTCCACCGCCAAGACCCATTAGGGTATTGAATGCGAAAGAAGATAGTGTTGCTGGAGCACCGTAAATGTTTATCCAACCACCAAACTCTGCACCTGCCCAGATTAAACAACCACCGAGGAATCCGAAGAAACCAACAATAATCATTAACAGGCCTATAAATGAGAAACGAAGGTCATGACCCTCAATCTCATTCGCAGAACCGTCAGCATTGTATTTACCAACTCTAGGACCTAAGTTTAAGACAACTCCGAAAGCAAACCAACCTGCTACCATGTGAACAACACCAGCTGCTCCAACATCATGATATCCAAATTGTGTTACTAACCATCCATCAGGATGCCAGCCCCATGAAGCGGCTAAGATCCAAGCTACTGATCCTAAAACAACAGCTAAGAAAGTAAATGAGCTTATTCTTATTCTCTCAAGAACAGATCCTGAAAAAATAGATGCTGTGGTACAAGCAAATAATGTAAATGCCGCCCAGAAAACACCTGTGGCTTGGTCACTTAACATTGGTCCCATTGATACGTTCCAAGGGGTTCCATAACCCTCTAGCTCAATAGGAGTAAATCCCATTGGGAATGCTAAATAAATATACCAACCAAATAACCAGAAGGTTGGTATCATAAACGCGAACGCTAAAAGGTTTTTTGTAGCTGAAGAGACCGCGTTTTTAAAACGAGACGATCCTACTTCATACATCAAGAAACCTACGTGAATTGCAATCATTAACGCAGTACACCACCAATAGTAAGCTTCCATACTGACGTTCGCTTGCATCATCACGTACGATTCAAGTTCTTCAAGTGTCATTATATGATCTCCTTATAAATTATTACTTTTTATTTTTATAAAAATAAAAAAGGACAGAGAAAAAATCTTTTTACAACTTTATAGAATCTTCTTTCCTGTACTTTTATGTATTTTACTTTTAATTGACTTAATTATAAAATCAAAAGAAGTTAATTAATGTTAAAAAAAGATTGAGTTCAATTGTTTTTTTAATGGTATGCACGATTTGCATATTCAAATAGAGGAGATATATAATGGCAACTAACCTTCACCAATTTGCTAAAAAAAATGGTGTCAAATATTTTTTTGTAAGCTTTGTAGATTTATTTGGGGTACTTAGATCAAAGCTTGTACCTGCAACAGCTATAGATGAAATTCAATCTGAAGGAGCTGGATTTGCTGGTTTTGCAACATGGCTTGATATGTCTCCAGCTGACTCTGATATGTTTGGTATGCCTGATGGTGATAGTGTTATCCAGCTTCCTTGGAATAAAGAAATAGCTTGGGTTGCCTCTGATTTGTATATGGATGGTAAACCAGTAGAAACTTCACCAAGAATAGCCCTAAAAAGACAAATAGAAAAAGCAGCTAAAAAAAATCTCTATATGAAGTCAGGTGTTGAATGTGAATTTTTTCTGGTCAATGAAGACGGGACATCTTTATCAGATCAAAGGGATACACAAGCAAAACCATGCTATGACTCCTCTGCTTTAATGAGAAGATATGATGTTATAACTGAGATATGTGACTCAATGATTTCACTAGGATGGAAACCTTACCAAAATGATCATGAGGATGCGAATGGGCAATTTGAAATGAACTGGGATTTCTCAGATTGTTTAGTAACTGCAGATAGACATGCTTTTTTTAAATTCATGGTAAAATCTATTGCAGAAAAACATTTATTAAGGGCAACTTTCATGCCCAAACCTTTTACAAATTTAACTGGTAATGGCTGTCATTGTCATATTTCTATTTGGGATAAATCTGGCAAAAAAAATATGTTTTTAGATAAAAAAGATGAATTAGGTTTATCCAAAACTGGTTACAATTTCTTAGGTGGAATAATGGAAAGTGCTGACAAAATGGCTGCTGTTTTTAATCCAACTGTAAACTCCTATAAAAGAATTAACGGTAGTGTAACAACATCAGGTGCAACTTGGTCGCCAAGCTCGATTACTTGGGCAGGTAACAACAGAACACACATGGTAAGAGTTCCTGGAGCAGGAAGATTTGAATTAAGATTAATGGATGGAGCTACAAATCCTTATTTACTTCAAGCAGGTATTTTACTTTTAGGTTTGGACGGTTTAAATAATAAAAGAGACCCTGGAAAACGATTAGATATTAATATGTATACAGAGGGTCACAAGGCAGGAAAAGTAAAAAAATTGCCATTAAATCTTCTTGATGCAATACGTGATTTTGATAAATCAAAAATCATTAGAGCAGGCTTTGGTGATGATTTAGTTAATAGCTATGTAAAATTAAAAAATCAAGATTGGGGTACTTTTAATAAACACCTTTCTAGTTGGGAAAGAGAAACAACTCTAGATTGTTAAATTATTAATGACACCTGAAGTTTTACAAGAAAAGTTTCTTGATTGGCAATGTCAATCTAGAATTCAGGCATTTAGAACACAAAATGGTAGACCAAACTCATCTATGGCACCAATATTGCTTGATAAGAAAGGAAATGAACTTCTAAGAATTATTGTTGTAATTTCAGAAAATGATCCTGTAAACACGACAAAACTGTTTGAACACACATTTAAACGAACTTACGATCCTGCTGATCGATTTGATAAAATGAATAAATTTTTATCTTCTGAATATTTTATGGATAAAGATAAATTTTCAGACTCTTTATTTGCTACTTTTCCAAAAAATTCAAGTATCTCAAAAAAAGTAGTTAAAGACGGCTCATGTATTTTAGATTTTATTCACCTTTCTACAAATTATAGATTGTCATGTTCTCCTTTTATTCTCGATAAAGATGAGGAACATTGGGAAAATATTTTTTGGCACAATAAAAATTTTAATCCTGGTTTGGGGAATGACATAGATGTTATAAAGTTTATTCCAAATTGGAAAAAATCTAAATTAATAAGAATTAAAGATTAAAATATTTGAAAGTATAAGGGAGCAAACGCTCCCTTATAAAAATTTTACTCAACTAACTTAAAGTTCTCACCCTTAGCGTATGTTCTTTTTAACTGTACCAAGGGATGATTAGGTGACATTTGAAACTTAATTAAAAGTTCTCTTGCTAACATATCTCTATCTTGTTGGTTTTTTGGAAGTTTAATCTTCTTTGGCAAAGTGATCCAAGCGTTTGCATTTCTGTCAAACACAGCAGGGGTGTCACCTTCAAAACCCATATGGATGTCCTCTAACCAATTTAAATCATCCCAACCCATAATTTCGATATATTGTTTAAGAAATGGTGTTAAGTGCTTGTAATCAGGAATTAAGTTAACATCATAACGATAGCCAATATGCTGGCCAATCATTTTTTCTCTAGATGTTTTAATTTCCTTATCTTTTAATTTAGCTCCGCCGACAACTTGGTAACCTTTTGACTTAGTAGGTTTTTTTGATTTTGCAGAAGTTGATTTCTTTTTTGTGACTTTCTTTTTAACCATAATACTCTCCTAAATTGAGTGGTAGTTATCTACACCTACTGTTAAATCTGTACCAGCTAATGGAACTTTAGCCATTGCTGATGACTCCATTGTCAATGCAGCTAGATCTTCTGGCTCAAGTGAGTGAATGTTTGTCTTACCACATGCTCTTGCTAACATTTGGCACTCAAGAGTCATAGTGCTAAGCAGATTATAAACTCTTTCTGCTGCCTCTGTTGGGTCTAATCTACTTCTAAGAACAGGATCCTGTGTGGCCACACCAACTGGACATCTACCAGTATGACAGTGATAGCAGTAACCTGCCTCCACTCCCATTTCTTTTTCATAATCAGCTTCTGGAATATCTTTATTACAGTTCAGTGCTACTAATCCAGCTGTGCCGATAGCAATAGCATCTGCCCCAAGAGCTAAGGCTTTAGCCATATCAGCTCCATCTCTAATACCTCCAGCAAATACCAATGATATTTCACCAGTTTTACCAACATCGTCCAAAGCTCTTCTTGCTTCTCTAATTGCCCCAATACCAGGAATACCAGTATTAGCTGCTGCGATGTGTGGACCAGCTGCTGTTGAGCCTTCCATAGAGTCTAAAAATATTGAGTCAGGGTCACATTTTGCTGCCATTCTGACATCGTCATAAACTCTTGATGCTCCTAACTTCAATTGAATTGGTACTTGATTGTCAGTTAATTCTCTTAATTCTTGAACCTTAAGAGCTAAATCATCTGGTCCCATCCAGTCTGGGTGTCTAGCAGGAGATCTTTGATCAATACCAGCAGGTAATGATCTCATCTCAGCTACTTGATCAGTAACTTTTTGACCCATTAAGTGACCACCCATCCCAACTTTTTGACCTTGGCCAATGAAAACCTCAATGGCGTCAGCTAATTGAGCATGGTGTGGGTTGAAGCCATACCTGGATTGAATACATTGATAATACCATTTGTGAGAGTACCTTCTCTCATCAGGTATCATACCCCCTTCTCCAGAGCAAGTTGCACTTCCAGCCATTGATGAACCTCTAGCTAAAGCAGTTTTTGCTTCATAAGAAAGAGCACCAAAACTCATACTTGTTATGTAAACAGGAATATCAAGTTTGATAGGGTTTTTTGCTCTAGGACCTATTATTGTTTCTGTTAGACACTTCTCTCTGTAACCCTCAATAACAAATCTTGTTAATGTGCCTGGTAAAAAAACTAAATCATCCCAGTGAGGAATTTTTTTCATTAACGCCATACCACGCATACGATAACGACCAAGTTGTGATTTGATATGAATGTCGTCCATTACCTCGGGGGTAAAAATTGAGTTTTGTCCTAATAATTGTGTATTACGTTTTGCCATTAGCCTAATATTCCTTTCTTTTCTGCTGGCTCTAGATTGTCATAATTCCAGAGCATTCTTCCTGCAACGTATTTCTTAAATTTTGAAGCTGGGACCTTGCAATCAATCTCAGCATTTTTAATTTTTTGTTCTAGCCATCTAACCTCGTGTTCATTCATTTCACCAGGTACGCAGTCTGTTCCAAGCGAATGAGGCTCTCCTCCTACAAAAATGATTCCATCATACATTGAGTCACCCATGTTTGCGTTTACATCACCACAAACGATAATTCTTCCTCTTTGCATCATAAATCCAGTGTAAGCTCCAGCATTTCCGCCAATAAGAATAGTGCCACCTTTCATATCAATTCCAGTTCTTGCACCTGCATCGCCTTTAACTATAAGGTCACCGCCTCTAAGAGCAGCTCCAAAACAAGATCCTGCATTGTTTTCAACAACAACTTTTCCTGACATCATATTTTCAGCACATGACCAACCAACTCTTCCGTTAACTCTCACTGTTGGTCCATCGATACAACCGATACCAAAATAACCTAAGCTACCCTCAAAGATTAAGTTTAACTTATTTAGAATTCCCACACCAAGTGAGTGTTTTGCACCAGGGTTTTTAATAACTATAGACCCATATCCCTTTCGAATTGCATCTCTAATTTTTTGATTCAAGTCATGAGCATCGATGCCTTCACAGTCAATGGAGGTTCTTTTATTAAAATCAACTTCGTGATTACCGTAGTAGGTATAATTTTCTTCTTCTGTTACTTCAAAATATAATTTTTGCGATCTACCTGATAAATTTTCATCATCAAAAGCAGTAGTTCTTTTTGTTATGCCTGCCATACTTTTACCTCCGCTTCATAAGGGTCATATGTTTTAATTTCGTGAGGAAATATATTCCTAATTGCAACTTCCTCTGATGCACATGCTACGATGTCTTTACTTTCGTAGATTACCATTGGCTTAGCGGCCATGTGGTCTTTGGCCATTCCCAACTGATCCTTTGTTGCTACAACATATGTAAAAACTCCATCGAGCTCATCCAAGCTATCATGCATAGCTTTTTCTAGTTCAATGCCGTTAGCCATCTTATCAGCTATATAGACAGCAATTATTTCTGAGTCACAATTTGAATTAAACCTGTAACCTTTTCTTTCAAGTACTCTTCGATTGCCCCAATAATTAGTCAATTGACCATTGTGAACAACTGACACATCCTCAAAAGGGAAAGCCCAATAAGGGTGTGCAGATTTAATATCTACATCAGACTCAGTAGCCATCCTTGTATGGCCAATACCGTGTGTACCCATAAATTTATCAAGGCCATATTGATTGGATACAGTATTTGCATCGCCTAAGTCTTTAATGAGTTCAAGACCCTTACCAATTGATAAAATTTCAGTTTTTTCGACTGTTTCTATCTCAGTAGCCAAATCTGTGAGGTCACCTTTAAAATCAAATATATATCTGAAAGCGTATGGGGTGCTGGAGCTTTCTTTTGTTACTTTAGCACCATGTTTTTTTAAAATAGAGTCGACAGCATTTTTTCTATTTTTTAAATCAGCAGGTGAGTCGACAGTTGCATTTACCTTTTCAGCCTCGTTTTCAGATATTTTAAATCTCATTACGAAGCCTTTTTTTAAAGGTGTTCCGTACATAGCATATCCTGTTGAGTCAGGTCCCCTATGTTTAAGACCTTGTAACATAAGGCCCATTTGTTCACCGACGTTGACTGTCTTCTTTTTATTTATAACTCCAGCTATTCCACACATACTTTTCTCCTATCTTATCTTATGGTAAGCAATCTAGGTATTTATCGAGATCCCATTGAGTCGGAGTTGCTAAAAATTCTTCCCACTCATCTCTTTTATACTCCATAAACACTTTCATCATGTCACCTGGTAGAGCATCTTGTATTACCTTGTCGGTTTCTAATCGATCTAATGCCTCACCAAGAGTCATTGGTAATTTTTCAACTTGCTTACCAGCTTTCATTTGTTCATACATATTTTGTTGTTCAGGTTTGCCTGGATCCATTTTCTTTGAAATACCATGATCGAATGCTTTCAACAGACCGCTTCCCATTAAGTATGGGTTGTGGGCTGAGTCAACTGATCGATATTCAAATCTACCAGGGGCAGATACCCTTAAACCACAGGTTCTGTTTTGATATCCCCAGTCCGCATAAACTGGAGCCCAAAAACCTGTATCCCAAAGTCTTCTATATGAATTCACAGTTGAGGAACCCAAGGCTGTTAAAGCAGGAAGGTGTTCCATAACACCACCAATGGCTTGAAGGCCTATTTTTCCAGGAATTCTTCTATCTTTTCCGTCTGGCATAAAGACATTTGTACCTCCCCTACGGTGATGAAATACATTTTCCATACCTGGGATAGTCTTGTTACCACATGGTATTAACTCATCTTTTCCACCCTTCCAGAGTGAAATATTTGTGTGACACCCAGAAGCAGACACGCCAACAAATGGTTTACTCAAAAAACAAGCAATCAAATTAAATTCTCTTGCTACTTGAGCACAGATTTGTCTGTAAGTTGATAACCTGTCAGCGTTTCTAACAACATCATCGTAGTTGAAATTTAGTTCTAATTGTCCAGGGGCGTCCTCATGGTCACCTTGGATAATGTCCAAGCCCATTGCACGTGAATACTCAATTACTTTCATGTAAACAGGTCTTAATGATTCAAATTGATCAATGTGATAGCAGTAGGGCTTAGAGAAACCTGAACCGGTCGGTGAACCATCTTCGTTTTTTGTTAACCACATCATTTCAGGTTCTGTCCCTGCTCGTAATTCTAGTTTGTGTTTCTTTTTAAATTCTTCGTGGGCTCTTTTTAAGTTGCCTCTGCAATCAGATGTAAGATATCCACCAGGATCTTTTTCTTCTTCCCTGTTTCTAAAACAAGTACAAAAAACTCTGGCAATTCTTTTATCCCATGGAATTTGAACAAATGTTTCAGGGTCAGGTATACCCACTAATTCGTGAGCCTCTGGTCCATAACCTATGTAATCACCATGTCTATTTGTAAATAGATTAGCAGTAGCTCCATAAACTAATTGGAAACCTTTATTGGCTACACTCTCCCAATGATCTGCAGGAACACCTTTACCTACAATTCGACCTGTAACAGAAATAAATTGATAATAAATGTACTCAATTCCTAATTTATCAATTTTTTTTCTAACTTGTTTTATATAGTCTTGTCTCTTTTTATCCTTAACGTACGTTTCTAGCGCTGTCATTTTATTCCTCCTCCTTTTACATCAACTCCAAGGGAACGGGCTCTTTGAAACCGGATGTAACTTCCCTTCTTCATAACGAGAAAATCTAAAAGGTTCTAGAATTTCAGATTTCTCACCAAGTAACTCATTAGATACAAGATCACCTAACCCAGCCATTTTGTATCCATGGTTTGCATCAGCTATAATATATACGTTTTCTCTGTATCGGTCGAATACGGGAAAACGATCTGGAGTAACACAGCCAATACCGCCAGCTTTTTGCTTTTTGTATTTAGCGTGACATCCATCAAATTGCTTTTGGCAAAAAGCCAAAGCTGAGGTCCATTTATCCTCAAAAGAAGCCCTTGGTTGAAACTCATCTGAGTCATGACCATAAGGGTCAAGACTTATGTCATTTACAGGTTTATTTATGTCATATGGAGAGGAACCGCCTTGTATACCATCTCTGTAGACATCGGGCTTATAGTAAAAACCCCACATAACATTTTCATGTATAACATCTCCTGTTTTATTTGAGACAAGTGTAGCTTCTGTATCAACATGAATAACTGGGTACTCTGTTCCGTTTGCTGTTTTATAACTTCTTGGATCAACTTCCAACTCACCCTCTTCAAGCGCCATGTATGACCACATAGGTATATCATCAGTAAATGATCCATCAGGTTTTTTTATTTTTACGGTGTTAGGTAATTCTAAAATTTCCCAGAATTTTCTTACCCATGGACCAGCCGCAACAACTAATTGAGTGCATTCAATTTTACCCTCTGATGTTTCTACAGCCGAAACTGCGCCACTACCATTAGAAGAAATTAAATTGTTAACAGTCACACCTTCTAAAACTTTTGCACCAGCCGATACTGCTAACTTATGGAAGCCCTCTATAGCTCCTCTATTAGCTCCATATCCTGTTTTCTTTTCGTGTAAAACTGAAGTGATGCCTTGAGCTTGCCAATCTGGCAACATGTCTTTCATATACTTATCACAATCAGATGCTCCCTCGATAAACTCAGAGTCAAATCCTATTTCTTTTTGCTGCTCATAAACTTCAGACATGCCCTCTTGCATAAGCTCGGAGTTGATCTGCATATAGCCAACTGGCTTGTAAGTTAAAGCCTCAGCATTCTCATTCCAAACATTTACAGAATGAGCCATTAGTCTTCTCATTGCAGGCTGGTAGTAGTTGTTCCTTACAATTCCACATGCAACACCACTAGCTCCATTTGCAACTTTGGATTTTTCCAA
>CACMWO010000029.1 GCA_902617465.1 uncultured Alphaproteobacteria bacterium
GATAAGCGGTTTTTATCTTTTTGTTATCCTTTTCTTTTAGTGCAAAATAAAGGTCTATTACGCCTTTAACAAACTTAGGTGGAAATATCCTTACGCAACCATAATCAAATAAATTAATATTATTTTTATTATCTACTGAGTAATTACCTAAATGTGGATCTCCATGAATTATACCGTATTTATAAAAGGGTAAGTACCATGCCATAAATAATTTTTTTGCTAATTCATTTCTAATTTTTTGTGGTGCGTTTTTGTATTCAATTAATTTTTTACCATTAAGAAATTCCATGACTAAAAGTCTGTTTGTAGATATTTTTTCGTAAACATTTGGAATTTTGATATAAGAGTTATTTTTATGAATAAATTTAAAAATTTTTAAATGTTTGTTTTCTAAACTATAATTTAACTCTTCTTTTAGTCTTGCTTCTATTTCTTTATAGATCTCTCTAATTTGAATTGATTTATTATAACTAGAGTAAATTTTAAATATTATTTTTAATTGGTTTAAGTCAGCCTCTACTGCTGAAGACATATCAGGATATTGAAGTTTACACGCAACGTAATCATTGGTTTTCAATTTGGCCTTGTGAACCTGACCTAAAGATGCAGCAAAACTTGCCTCTTGATTGAATTCTTTGAAGTTATTTTGCCAATTTTCTCCTAATTCAGCTTTCATTCTTCTTTTTACAAACACCCAAGACATTGGAGGTGCATTTGACTGTAATTCAGCTAATTTCCTCGCATACTCTTCAGGCAGTAAATCAGGAATAGTAGCGCTTAGTTGTGCCACCTTCATCAAAGGTCCTTTTAAATTACCTAAGATCTCAGTGATTTGAGCCGCATACTTTTGATCACTTAAATCAAAATTTAAATATTTTTTTCCTGCAAATTTCGTGGCCAAAGAAGTCATGGAAGTTGTAACTTTTGAGTACCTTTTTACTCTTGAAACTAAATTATTTTCTTCTTTCATTTTAGACTAAATACCTTTTTCAAACTCATCTATTAGACCTGAAATCATTGAGAGTCCTTTCTCCCAACTATTTTTTTGTTTGAGGTCTATATTAAAAGGTTTCAAAACATCACTATAGTGTTTCGAGCCACCACTTTTTAAAAGATTAATGTAACTTTCCTTAAAATTTGGAAAGCCCTCATCATAAAGTTGAATCAAAATATTTACTAAACAATCTCCAAAAGCATAAGCATATACATAAAAGGGGGTATGAATAAAATGAGGTATGTATGTCCAAAAATATCTATACCCATCTGTTAATTCAATATTAGGTCCAAGACTTTCAGATTGTGTTTTCATCCAAAAATCACAAAGTTGATCAGATGATAACTCTCCTTTTTTTCTCTCATTGTGCACTAACTTTTCAAATTCAAAAAATGATATTTGCCTGACAACAGTGTTAATCATGTCTTCTATTTTTGATGCTAAAAGATATTTTCTGGCAATCTTATCACTATCTTCAAGTAGTGTTCGAAAAGTCATCATCTCTCCAAAAACACTTGCTGTCTCTGCTAGAGTAAGGGGGGTACTGGATAACAGCAAACCTTGTTTAGCAGACAAATATTGGTGACATCCATGTCCGAGTTCATGAGCTAATGTCATTACATCTCTGTTTTTACCGTGGAAGTTTGTCAAAATGTAAGGGTGTATTGAAGGAATTGTAGAAGCTGCAAATGCTCCTGGAGATTTTCCTGATTTTAGCTCTGCATCAATCCAACTGTTATTAAAAAATAATAATACAATATCTTTAAAACTTTTATCAAAGTTAGCATATGAACGGACTACAATATCTTTTGCCTCAGACCAATTTATCTTTTTATTAGGTGAGTCAGGATAAGGCGCATTTCTATCCCAATAATTAAGTTTTTCTTGATTAAAAAGTTTAGCCTTAATTTCATAGTATCGATGTGAAATATTCTTGTAATTGGAAGTTACACTTTCAGTTAGTGCCTCCACAACTTCATTTTCAACGTTGTTCGCTAAATTTCTTGAGTCTATTGGAGATTTGTATTTTCTCCACTTATCATTTGTAATTTTATCTTTTGCAAGAGTGTTTGTAATAAAAGAAAAAGTTTTTACATTCGATTTAAAAACATCTTCAATACTTTTTGCTGCTTTTTTTCTGGTTGTTGCTTTATGATCAGATAATAAATTTAAAGCTTCTGAACTATTTAAATCTTTATCATCAATTTTAAATTTTAAATCATTTATTTGTTCTTCAAAGAATCTCACCCATGAAGAGTTAGAGGTTAAATTCTTATCAAGGAAAATCATCTCACTCTTTTCATCAAGTTGATGTTGTTTATATCGACGAATATTAGTTAACCAATTTTTATATTTGCCAGCATTTAATAAAAATTTTTCAAATTCTTGGTCATTTGTAGCATTTATTTCGTTTGTAAAAAAAATCAAGTTTGATGATATCTCTGTAAGTTTTTCATTTATACCTTGATAGAATTGAACCATCTTTTGGTCGTTCATATTTGTTGCGTATATCAAAAAAGCAAAATTTCCAAGCTTGTCACCAAGTTCATTACAGTCTTCATACTCTTTAATGATGCTTTCGAGGTTTGGAGCTTGATTAACTAATTGACCTTTGTATTTTTTATTAAAAGATTCAGAGAGATTTCTATATTTTTCGAGATCAAAATCTATTCCTTCATCTTTGATAGAAGAGTAAAAATCTCCTAAATTCCAATTCGGCAATTTCTCGGTCATCTAAACTATTTTTTTTTAAATTGTTCTACTTGTTCTTTTGTTGCCTCTGATTGATATTTACTTTTCCATTCAGAGTAAGCCATTCCATAAATAATCTTTCTTGATTCCTCATAGTCTAGATCATAGTTTTCCTCTTTTGCATATTTTACATACCATTTTGATAAACAATTTCTGCAAAATCCACTAAGATTCATCAGTTCAATATTTTGTACATCAGTCCTTTCTCTTAAATGATTTATTAAATGATCAAGCACTTTAGCTTTAATTTTATAATCTTGTTCTTTTGATATTTTACTCATGGTAATTTACTAATATCATGTTATTTATTAATTTCTAAACAAATCAGATGAAACTAAGAAATCGTAAAGCCAAAATTGTTGCTACTTTAGGACCTGCCTGTGAGACTGAAAAAGATATTGAAAAATTATTTTTATCTGGTGCTGACGTATTTCGTCTAAATTTTAGTCATGGCGATCATGGTGATCACAAAAAAAAAGTTAAAATTATTCGAAATTTAGAAAAAAAACATGACCGTTATATTTGTATTTTAGGTGACTTACAGGGTCCCAAATTCAGAGTTGGTAGATTTCTAAATGTCAAAGAACAACTAAAAAAAAACCAAATATTTACTTTTGATCAAAATAAAAAAGACGGTGACAGTTCTCGAGTCTACTTGCCTCACAAAGAAATTTTCAAATCTATAGCAATTGGACAAAGGCTTTTAGTGAATGATGGTAAGGTAAGGTTAAAAGTAAAATCAAAATCTGCTTCTGCAATTAGATGTGTTGTTACAGATGGTGGAGAAATTTCTAATAACAAAGGATTAAATATTCCAGATACAAAACTTGATTTAAAAATAATTACTCCAAAAGATAAAAAAGATTTAGAGCTAGCTATTAAACTTGATGTTGATTGGATAGCTCTTTCATTTATTCAAACTACAAAAGATTTATTAACAGCAAAAAAACTTATTCCTGCAAAATTTAAAGTAATGGTTAAAGTAGAAAAACCCTCTGCTATGAAAGAAATTGAGTCGATAACTGAAAATTCTGACGGAATAATGGTTGCTAGAGGAGATCTGGGTGTTGAAACCAACCCAGAAGATGTGCCAATTCATCAAAGAACAATGGTCGCAGCATGTAGAAAATTTGGAAAGCCATGTATTGTTGCAACCCAAATGCTTGAGAGTATGATTGACTCACCTACTCCGACAAGGGCTGAGGCCTCTGATGTCGCTACAGCAGTATTCCAAGGAGTAGACGCTGTAATGTTATCTGCAGAGTCAGCTGCTGGTAATTATCCCAAAGAGTCTGTAGAAATGATGGATAAAATTATAAAACGTGTTGAAAGTGATCCTAAATATTTAGCTAATATTCAAAATTATAATTTGAATATTGTAAAAACATCAACTGAGGCTATTGCTACTGCAGCACTTGAAGTAGCCAGCATTGCTGAATGTAATTGTATTGCAACGTTTTCTCAATCAGGAAGATCTGTTTTAAGAGTCGCAAGGATGAGGCCTGATGTGACCTTAATAGGATTAACAACTAATAAAAAAGTTGCTCGTCAAAATACATTAACTTGGGGTACTTTTATGGATGTTGTTGATGAAATTTCATCTTCAACTGAGATGGTTGACCGTGCCTGTAAAATAGCAAAAGTAAGAAAAATTCTAAAACATGGTGAAAAAATAATAATCACAGCTGGAGTTCCTTTTGGAAAAGTTGGAACTACAAATATTCTTCGAATAGCTAAAATTATTTCTAATAGTAAATTAACTTAATTTAGAACAAGCAGTTTTAATTCTTTGGCAGGCATCCTCTAATATTGAGTCAGAGGTTGCATAAGATATTCTAAAGAAACCCTCTAGCCCAAATGCAGAACCTTGTACACCTGCAACACCCACCTCTTCAAGAAGATAATCCATAAAGTCACCATCAGTTAAGAGTTTTTTACCAGACTCCGTTGTCTTACCTAAAACTCCTTTGCATGAAGCAAAAACGTAAAAAGCACCCTCAGGAGTTCTGCAAGACAATCCAGGTGTTTCATTTAAATGTTTTACAACTAAATTACGCCTTCTTAGAAAAGATTCATTGTTTGATATGATAAAACTTTGATCTCCATTTAATGCCTCAACAGAGGCCGCCATTGATATTGATGCTGTTGAAGATACGTTTTGTGATTGAACTTTGTTCATTGCATTGATGAGACTGACTGGACCTGCTGCGTAGCCTACTCTCCAGCCTGTCATACAGTAAGACTTGGATAATCCATTCATCGTTAACGTTCTTTCTTTTAAAAATGGGCAAACTTCAGCTATTGTTTTGAAATCATTGGTGTCGTAAACAATCTTTTCATAAATATCATCTGATAAAATATAAATATTTTCATAACTTTTAAGAACTTCTCCTATAGCAACCAATTCCTCTTTGGTATACATAGATCCAGTCGGATTACTTGGGCTATTTAGCATCAGCCATTTTGTTTTAGAAGATATATTTTTCTCCAAATCCTCAGGTGTGATTTTAAAACCATTTTGCTCACCACACTCAACTATGATGGGTTTTCCATCATTTAAAATTACAATATCGGGGTAACTCACCCAATATGGAGCAGGGATTATAACTTCATCACCTTGATTAATAGTTGCTGAGAAAGCATTATAAATTATATGCTTTCCACCAACTCCAACTGTAATATTACCAAGTTCATAATCTAAGTTATTATCTCTTTGAAATTTTTTTTGAATTGCGATTTGCAGGTCTGGTGTTCCTTTACCTGGTACATACTTAGTAAAACCCTTATTTATGGCCTCAATAGCTGCGCTTTTTATGTGATCAGGTGTGTCAAAATCTGGTTCTCCGGCTGCTAAAACAATCACATCCTTTCCAGCTCTTTTCAGTTCCTGGGCCTTCATATTGGTAGCTATTGTTAATGATGGTTTTATGTTATTTACTCTATTTGAAATCATTTTTTTTATTTAGTTATCTATAAACTTATTTATAAATTTCTACAAGTATGCCATTTAAAATAGTAAGTGAAAATAAACCTAAAGGAGATCAGCCTCAAGCAATTAAAAAATTGATTGATGGTTTAGAAAAAAGGAAACAAAGCCAAGTATTATTGGGTGTAACCGGCTCTGGGAAAACTTTTACAATTGCAAATGTTATTGAAAAATATAATAGACCAACATTGATTATGGCACCAAATAAGACCTTGGCTGCTCAATTATATGAGGAGTTAAAAGTATTGTTTCCTAAAAATGCAGTTGAGTATTTTGTGAGTTATTATGATTATTATCAACCAGAAGCTTATGTACCTCGATCAGATACATTCATAGAAAAAGAGTCCTCTATAAATGAGCAAATAGATCGTTTTAGACACTCAGCAACTAGATCATTAGTAGAAAGAGAAGATGTAATTATTGTAGCAAGTGTTTCATGTATATACGGCATCGGGTCCGTTGACTCTTACTCTAAAATGACTCTAGAAATAAAAAAAGGACAGAACATTAATTTAATGGAGTTCCTGAGAGAATTAGTAGAGTTACAGTATAAAAGAAATAATATTGATTTTAGAAGAGGTATGTTTCGAGTAACTGGAGATCGGGTTGATGTTTTTCCTGCACATTTAGAGGATATAGCTTGGAGGATAAGTTTTTTTGGAGACGAGGTGGAAGATATTAAAGAGTTTGATCCTCTCACAGGTGAATTCATTCAAAGCTTCGAAGAAGTAAAAATCTTTGCAAATAGTCATTACATCACTCCAAAACCACGATTAGAGAACGCTATTAAAGAAATTAAGAAAGATTTAAAAATAAGACTAGAAGAGTTTGATAAGGAAAAAAAGTTGCTTGAATTTCAAAGATTAAAAGAGAGAACTAATTTTGATTTGGAAATGATACAGGCAACGGGAACATGTTCAGGAATTGAGAATTATTCGAGATATTTAAGTGGAAGACAACCTGGTGAAGCACCACCAACTCTATACGAGTTTATTCCGGAAAACTCACTTCTTATAATTGATGAGTCTCATGTATCCGTGCCTCAAATAAATGGAATGTATAAAGGCGACCGATCTAGAAAAAAAACTTTATCAGATTATGGATTTAGACTTCCATCTGCATTGGATAATCGACCTTTAACTTTTGAAGAATGGAATATGATGCGTCCCCCCACTATTTTTTTATCTGCAACTCCTGGCCCATGGGAATTGAATGAAGTCGAAAATGAGTATGTTGAACAAATCATACGACCCACAGGTCTAGTTGATCCTGAGTGTGTGATCAAAACAACTGTCAATCAAGTGGAGGATTTGATGGGTGAAATTAAAATAACACTCAATAATAAAAATAGAGTATTGATTACAACACTTACAAAAAAAAATGCTGAAGACTTAACCAATTACTTAAAAGAACATAATTTAAAGGCTGAATATATGCACTCTGATGTAGAGACTATTGATAGAATAAAACTTATTCGCTCTTTAAGAATTGGGGAGATTGATATTTTAATTGGTATTAATTTACTCAGAGAAGGACTAGATATTCCTGAGTGTGGTTTAGTCGCCATTCTTGACGCTGACAAAGAGGGTTATTTAAGGTCAAAAACTAGTTTGGTCCAAACTATAGGTCGTGCAGCCAGAAATATTGATGGAAAGGTGATTTTATATGCAGATGTATTAACTAAAAGTATTAAAGCAGCTCTTGAGGAAACAAAATACAGAAAAAATAAACAAATTGAATTTAATAAGAAAAATAATATTACCCCTCAATCAGTGAAAAGAAATATTGGTGAAATTATCGAAAGCATCTATGAAAAAGATAGCTATACTGTGGGTACATCTGAAATTGATAAATTGAGTCCTAATAAATTTGAAAAACATGTTCAAAAATTAGAGAAAAAAATGTTATCTGCGGCTGAAAATTTAGATTTTGAAAAAGCTGCCATGTTCAGAGATGAGATAAGGAAACTTAAAAAAGATCAAATGGGTGTGAATTGATTGAGAGTTTATTAGGAGTATTAATAAGTCTAGCTCTATTAATATGGTCATGTGATTTTGCAATAAAAAATTCAATATTAATCTCACACGTTTATAAAATTAGGCCAATCCTTGTTGGAATATTTATTATAGCTATTGGCACTTCTCTCCCTGAGTTTGCAGCAACATTTCAAGCATTAAAGTTAAATTCTATTGGAATAGTAGCAGGTAATCTTGTTGGAAGTAATATTGCAAATATTTTATTGGTAGGGGGTATCATGTTATATCCCATTACTAGGTTAGTAACTGATAAAAGGGATAAAAGTACTTTTTTATTTTTTTTAATTTTTTCAATCGTTTTTTTTATTTTCATAATATTTAATTTTAATATTGGCTACACGTATGGTGTTTTACTTTTTGGATTACTTTGTTTTTTTATTTATTTTGAATTAAAAAAACCAATTGATGAGACTAACACAATATCCGAGATAACACATTCTTCATCTTTTTTTATTATTTTAAAAATAATATTAGCATTTATAGCTTTATTTTTTAGTTCTAAGTATTTTATTGTTTATGCGAAAGATCTAACTAGCCTATTTGGTGTTGCAGAAACTACTATTGGAATAACAATTGTTGCTTTTGGTACCTCTTTGCCTGAGGTAATTGCAACAATTTTATCAATTGTGAAAAAACAAAATAATTTGGCAATTGGAAATATTCTCGGATCAAATATAGCCAACATATTTGGAATAACGATTATTGCTGTGCTAATCAATGGAAGTATAAATTTTTATGAATTACTTAGTCAAATTGATAAATGGCTATTTTTATTGACTTCTTTATTATTTTTTATGATTATTTCTTTAAAATTAGCTGGAAAATTAATTTCTCTTGGCTTTATATTAGCCTATATGATCTATTTTGTGTTCCTATATTTGTAGAATGAATAAATGAAAAAATTAAAAGTCCTAATACCCATAGCAATACTTTTAATTTTAGTGATTTTAATTGGACTTAGTTTTCTAAGATTGCCTATGAATATTTTATCTCAAGAAATGGTCGAAAGAGAAACTAAAGGTTTTGTTACATTGAACAGTTTATCAAATCAAACTTTAAAAATTATGCCTAAACCAATTCTCTCTATAGATAATTCAAATTTCAAGATTAATCATTATTTAATCCAAAGTGATTTTGCAGCTTCTGATATTGAAATTTCTAGATCTATTTTTAACGCAGATGATATTTCAATTACACTCAACCA
>CACMWO010000030.1 GCA_902617465.1 uncultured Alphaproteobacteria bacterium
TCTTTAGGTAATTTATTAATTAAATTAGTTTCAAAAACCTTAGAAAAATTATTTGCAATCGAGGTTTTACCAGATTTTCTAGGTCCATAAATAATAAGGTATTTTACTCTTTTCTTAAGCGATTGAATTACTGAGTCATTTTCTGAAGAAAGTATAATTTCCTCATCAGAGTTGTCTAAATTTAAAAATGTTTGCACTAAAAAAAGTTTACCAAAAAATTAATCTGTTTATCATCATAAATATTTTCGAAATCTAATAGTAATTTGTTTTGTTCATAAAATAATATCTTGGGCTCTAAACCAGTAAAATATTTTAATTTTTTATAATTTGATGGATCGATAGATAATTGATAAGAGCTTTTATTTTTATCAAAAAGTTTAAACCATAATGATTTTAAATTTATATTTTTTGAGAACTTATGTAATCGAAAATAATTTTCATTAAAATTTATGTATATATAAGAATCTTTTTCAAAGTTTTGAATAATAAAATTTGGACAATTTTCAAATTTATTATTAAATTTAAAAAACTTTTCTTGTAATGAACAATTTAAAAAAAATAAATTATGATCGATATTTTTTGCATATAAATCTTTAGATAAATTATCTATATCAACATTGAGAGATATTTGAGTTTTACTAAAATTAATATTATAAATATTTTTTTCTATTGAATGTGTAATGTCCTCCTCAGTAATTGAATTATTTATTCTGAAAAGTAATTCTTGATAATTTTGAAGATTGCTGTCTTTTTGAATAGTAATTTCTTGATAAGCTGATAAATTTTTTAAATTAAATGCAAGTAATATACTAATAAGATATAAATATTTCATTGAGCAAACTATACAAAAAATCGGGTGTTGATGTAATAAAAACTGACAAACTTATTAGTCAGGCACTAAAATTTATTAAAAGCTCTCACAATGATAAAGTTTTAGGAAATAAATTAGGTTTTAGTGCAGAATATAGAGTTAATAAGGATATTACGCTTTGTGCCTCTACAGATGGAGTTGGAACTAAGGCTATATTGGCTGCTGAGCTTAATGATTACAAAGGAATTGGACAAGATTTGGTTGCAATGTGCTCAAATGATTTGCTTTGCAACAAGGCAAAACCACTATTTTTTTTAGACTACTTTGCTTGCAGTTCAGTCAAGTCAAAACAATATACTGAAATATTGAGAAGTATCACAGGTGCTTGTAAAAAAATTAATTGCTCACTTATTGGTGGTGAAACTGCTGAAATGCCATCTTTATATAAGGGTAATCATTTTGATATTGCTGGTTTTTTAGTAGGAATAAAAGAGAGATATAAAACTTTAAATGTAACAAAAGGGGATCTTATATTTGGAATAAAATCAAATGGATTTCACTCAAATGGATTTTCTCTTATTAGAAAAATTATTAATAAAAATAAAATTAATATTAAAAGGGCAAAATTTAATAAACAAAAGCTTTCTAATCTTATAATGAGACCTACACGACTTTACCATAGGTATATTAATTATTATGATTTACATTATATAAAAACACTTTCCCATATTACTGGAGGTGGTGTTTATTCAAATTTCAAACGTAGTATACCTAAGGATACAAAATTTGATTTAAATATAGTTAAACTACCTAATGAGTATGATTTTATTAAAGATAACATAAACATTTCTAACGTCGAATTAATGGAAATATTTAATTGTGGAATAGGTATGATATTTGTAATTGATAAAAAGCATTATAAGAGATTTATTAAAAGAAACTTATTTAGTCTTATTGGTGAAATTAAATAATCATAAAAAAGTATCCTTTTTGATATCAGGGAGTGGTTCTAATCTTATAAAAATATTAAAAAAAAATTATATAAATAAAGATTTTAAAGTCATAACAATTATCAGTAATAATAATATCTCAAAAAAAATTAAATCTTATGTGGCTAAGTTTTATAAAGATGTTTTAGTAAAAGAATACCAAAGAACATTACAAAAAGAAAATTTCAACAATACAGATATTATTTTTTCAGTTGGTTATATGAAAGTTATTGAAAAGAGAATTATAAATAACTTTGATGTAATAAATTTACATCCCTCCATCCTTCCTAATTATAAAGGACTCATGACACAAAAAAGAATGTTAATAAATAATGAAAAATACTATGGTTTTACCATTCATAAGGTTTCTCCTGAATTAGACGATGGTCAAATAATCTCAAATAAAACCAAAAAAGTTAATACTAAAAATGAATCAGAGCTTATGAAAAAACATAAAAGTTTAGAGCATCAATTTGTGTACAAACAACTAGTTAATTATTTACTAAACTAATTCAGATCCTGAAAAAAAGAAACTGATTTCAATTTTTGCATTTTCCTCAGAGTCACTTCCATGAACTGAGTTTGCTTCAATAGACTCGGCGTATTGTTTTCTTATAGTTCCTTCTTCAGCTTCATCTGGATTAGTAGCACCCATAATTTTACGATATTTTATTACAGCGTCTTCTCCCTCTAAAACTTGTACTTGTACAGGGCCAGATGTCATGTACTCAACTAAACTATTAAAAAAAGGTCTTTCTTTATGAACTTCATAAAAAATCTGTGCTTGATTTTTGGTCAAATATATTTTCTTTGAAGCTAAAATTTTCAAATCAGCACTTTCAATCATTTGATTGATATGACCAATTAAATTTCTTTTCATAGCGTCTGGTTTGATAATCGAAAATGTTTTTTGCATATTAGATCCTAATTTTTGAAATACTTACTTATAAAATCTGCAATCAATGTCAAGCCGAAACCGGTGGAACCTTTATTGTTCATAATATCTCCAGCATTTTTCCATGTGGTTCCAGCTATATCAAGATGTGCCCATTTTGTATCCTTTGGGACAAACCTTTGTAAGAATTGTGCAGCTGTTACTGATCCTCCATATCTTCCAGCACCTATATTTTTTAAATCAACGAAAGGTGAGTTAAGCTCTTTGTCAAAATCATCATGAAGAGGCATTCTCCAAACTTTTTCATTTGTATCCAATCCAGATTCATAGAGTGTATTTGCCAATTCATCATCATTGCAAAATAATCCTGCATAATGTTGACCTAGTGCAACCATGATTGCCCCTGTAAGTGTTGCAAAATCAATAACAATCTTTGGTTTATATTTTTCACATCCATATGTAATTATATCTGCTAATACGAGTCTGCCCTCAGCATCAGTATTTAGAACTTCAACGTTAATGCCTTTGTAAGATTTAATAATATCACCTGGTTTGTATGCATTACCACTTGGCATATTTTCAACTAAACCTACTATACCAGCATAGGTAAAATTTGTTTTAAGTGCACTTAAATATTTTATTATTGATACAGTCACTGCAGCACCAGCCATATCCCACTTCATATCTTCCATACCAGCGCTAGGTTTTATAGATATTCCTCCGCTATCGAAACATACACCTTTACCAACAAATAAAATATCAACATTTTTTTTTGTATTTTTTTTAATAAATTCCATAACCATTGGTTCTCTTTTGCTACCTTGACTAACAGCTAACAGACAGTTTAAACCAATTTTTGATATTTGTTTTTTGTTAAGAGTGGATACTTTCACATTTTTTTTATTTATTTGTGTTAAAGTTTTTTTAGTGAATGATGTTGGATAAATAATATTACTCGGCTCAGAGACTAATTGTTTAAGAAAGTTAATAGAATTAATTAAACTTAAATATTGACTAGAAAGTTTAAAATTAGTTTTAAATTTTTTCAAAGATGAATTTTTTTTATATATTGAGTAAATAAAATCTTTCTGCAAAAATCCATACACTATGGCATTTAAATCAATATCTTTACTAACGTTAATTGAAATCTGAGATATTGAATATTTAATTGAATTATCATAAATAAAAGAACCTAATACAGATTTATTAAAATGACTTTTAGGGATTTTTTGTTGATAAATATTCAGAGAGTATTGGGAATTAATAATATTAATTGAATATTTAAAAATGCATAACTTGTTATAGATATATTTTTTTAAATCATTTTTATTAGATGATTTGCTACTTATATCTACTGATAATTTTATACTTTGATTAGGCTTATTTATTAAGTTAAATTGGGCTTTCATGGTTGGAGGAGCTAAATCATACATATTTTATAACTATTTAAAATATATTTTAATTAACATAATAATCTTTATTGGTTTGATATGGCTATCGCAGATTTTAAGAGTGTTAGAGTTACAGCATTCTATAACTACACAATTAATTGATGTGATTAATACAACAATATTGGTTTTACCTAGTTTTATTAGCCCATTAATGCCTTTTTTAATTCTCTTAGCAAGTTTTTTTATGAATTACAAATTTAATAGCAGTAATGAAATAATCATATTAAAACAGTATTTTTCAATTAAGAATAATTTAATATTATTTGTAACTTTATCGTTTGGAATATTAATATTTTATTTTATAAACAATGAAATTTTTTCAGTTAATTTATATCACAAATACAAAATAAAAGAATTAGATATTAGAAATAACTTAAAATTGGGCGTTCCTTCGACAAAAGAATTTCATATTGAAGACGAGGTAAGTATTTTTTTTGAAAATCAGATTAATAATAAATTTTATAATGTTCAGGCTATAATATTTGAGGGTGGGCAATTTATTAAGTCAAATGAGGCTAATATAGAAATTGAGAATAAAAGCTACAATATTATTTTCCACAAAGGCGAAAGAGTAATACTAAATAAAGATGAAAAAAGTAAAACTTTATTTGACAAATTTGTATACAGTATTGAAAATAATGAAATTGAAGATCTTACTTTTGATAAAGAGCACTTCAATACTCTTGAATTATTGAGAAATCAGGAAGATGATTTTTATTTGCATGGCCATAATAGAATTTATAATTATTTTCTAGTATTTATTATGATCTTAATATCATTTAAGGTTTTCTTCATTTATACATTTCAGAAAAGTGCCTTTAAAAGTTACTTGTTTATGTTCATTGGCCTTCTAATTGTTCAATTGGCAAATTCATATTTATTATTTTTGTTAAAAAATAATAATATTTTAAATCTATATTATTATTATTTAATAAATTTCTTGGTTTTATTTACTTTTTGTTATTTCATATTTAATTTTAATGAGAATAATTAAGCTTTTATATCTAAAATATAGTCTTTCGTTTTTAGTTTGTACAATTTCTAGCTTTATTTTATTTTTTATTTTTTCTTTATTAGGTAATTTAAATGAAGATTATTTATTTAAAACAATCATTAGTTTAAGTTTGTTAAATTCTCTTCAAATTTTAACATATGTTCCATCTTTTATTTTTTTGTTAACAGTAATCCTATTTACTATTTTTCTAAGATCAAAAAATGAAATGATTATTATTAGATGTTATGTAAATACAAAAAGAATTGTCACATTTTTTCTGCCAATAGTATTAATTTTTACGGCTTTAGAAATTAAAAAAAATGAATTTGTAGATTTAATAGAAAATAATAAAGCTGATTTAGTGAAACAAAGTAATAAAAAAATGCCGAAAATTCTTATTAATGAGGAGAGTGACTCTAAAACTTTTATAATTTTAAATAACATAAATCTTGAGGAAATAGATAATGCTGAGTATAGAGCTTATACTATTTATAATAATAAAATCCAATTAGCTCAATTTAGTAATAATTTAATTTTATCTAACAACACACTTATTGCTAAGAATTATACACAATACAAAGATAATTTGATTGAGGATCTTAATATTCAAAAAAAATTGAATATTAATTTACTTGAATTGAATAAACAAAACTCAATGGTGAAAAATATTTCGATTAGTAATTATTATGAGATTGATATGGAGTTTATTAATTTGGTAATATTTAATATACTTTTTTTTAGTTTTGTTTTTTTAATTTTTAATAATAAAAAATTTGTGAGTATTAAAGTAGGTTTAGCAATACCTATTTTAATTTGTTTTATATTTCTACTATATTCATTTTTCATTTTTAATAACTCTTTAAATTTTTATAAACAAGAATTTGAAATATTGGCAAGTTTTATAATGGTAATACTTGTGCTTAAAGAAAGTCTGAATGAATAAAATATTTATAATTTTTTTAATAATTATTTTTCTAATAAGGCAAATATTTGTTTTAAGCGCTGATGATAATACTTATATAAACACTACCAATATAATTTATGATGAAGAGAGAAATATTGTTGAATTTGCTGATGGTTCAAAGATTAATTTAGGTGATACAAATATTTTAGTCGATCGTGGAATAATTGATTATAACAAAGATGAAATTGAAGTATTTGGTAATTTCTACCTTTATCAAGAGACCAATATTCTTAGTGGAAAAGATTTAAAAGGTGATACTGATTTGCAAAATTTTACAGCTAATAAAGTAAGTTTTATTTATGATGATGATTTAAAAATTGACTCTGATAGTGCCTTAAGATCTGGTAATGATGTTTACTTTTATAATAATTTTTTAACACCTTGTGAATTAATTGGATATTTTGGCTGTCCAACATGGTCTTTGAGAATTGATAAAACTAAATATGACGTAAATAAAGATAAGTTTGTTCATTATGACTCCTTTTTACAAATTGCAGATTATAAAATTTTTTATCTTCCATATTTTTCTCACTACGGAAGTAAAGCACCAAGGCAAAGAGGATTTTTAACACCAACTATTGAATTTGCAATAGGAGGAAATAGTGGTGTTTATGTACCTTATTACTTACCAATAAAAGAAACAACAGATATAAAATTTACTCCAAAATTTATTTTCTCAGATGATTTAAATTTCATAAGTAATTATCATTTAAATACAATTTTGAATCATAAATTATCTGGTGGAGAATTAACTTTTGATATGGATAATGTTAAAATTCAAAATAGAGATGATATTAATAATACTATTAGAATTAACTCAAAGCAGGTCCTCGATAGAAATAAAATATTATCTTTGAATGGAGTACTAACTAATAGTATCTCAACTACTAGGTCACAAAATGAATATCCTATAAGATTTGAAAATATTTACCTAAGATTAGATAATTATGATTTAGCTATCAAAAATGATTACCTTAGAACTGAAATTACTACGGTTGAGTCTTTTGACTCAACAAATGTATCACTAATACCTTTTTCTCCTCATCTAAATTACTATAACACATTTAAGTTAAGCAATAATTTAACAAACAAAAATGAAATAGACTTCAGAATAATTAAGAGAAACAAATCTCAAATAGGCACTCCCTCTGAAAATAATAGTTTGAAGATAGATAATTTTTTAATGTCAAATCAAGTTTTTAAAGATTTAAATATTTATAATAAATTATCATTATTAAATAATTTTAGTGATTATAGCTTTGAACATAATGGTGAATTAAATGGTGAGGAAAGGTTTCATCATCTCATACTATCCTCTGATTTTTATTTAAAATTAAACAGAAATATCAGCCCTAGATTTAAATTGATACATAACCAGGACATTTATCATACTGATAATGTAATTAACGAAGACAGTAATTCCTTAACTTTCAATTATCAAAATCAATATTCTGATAATAGATTTTTTGGAACAGATAATAGAGATAATACATCTAGATTTGTTTATGGTATTGAAACTGATTTTCAAATTAAAAAGTATGAGTTTGATTTCAATTTTAATCAATCTTATGATTTAAATAAGAATAATAATTTTAGTCAAAAGCTTAATCAAAATTCACATTTATCTGATTATGCCATTGAGGGTAGCACTAAAATAAACGATTTTTTAATTAATTTAGATCTTAGAGTTGATGAGTCTAGTTTAGCAAAAAAGGAAATGAACTTATCTATTGAAACTAACGATCCTTTTTTAATATCCATAAATTATCATGATACACGTAAGGATGCTTTTATAGAAAAATCTAATGATACAGAGTATTTAGGAATAAGTTTAGAAAAAGAAATTAATGATAATTTAATACTGGATTATAGTACTAATATAGACCTAAAAAATAATTTTAGCTCATATTATGATACATTTGGATTAAAAATATTTGATGAATGTTCTGAATTACTCATTCAATACTCTAATAGACGCTACAATGATAATTATAATACTACCCCAGAGGAGCTACTGAGTATTAAATACTATATGGACTACTTAGGATTTTTCGGCTATCAACAAACAACTGATTTATTTTTTCCAAGAGCCTGGTAATATTGATTATGGTTTATAAATTAATTAAAACATTAATTCCTTTCATATTAATTTTTTTTTTAAATACTATTAATTCATTTGCAAATATAATTTATGATAAAGAAGACATTGTAATTTCAGAATTAGACATAAATTATTATATAGAAATTTATAATGAAAAATTTAATGACAATATTAATAGATCAAAAGCTCTTAAAAATCTTGTAATTATAAAAAAACTAATCCGTAATTTAGAAAAAAATAATGCTGGATTTCTTAATAGAATTGATAAAGAGATATATAGTGAGATTGGAAAAGAAAATTTAGATTCACAAACAATACTAGATATAATTAGATATTTTAAAACCAGAAACGAATTTATCATTAACTATTTTAAGAATGATTTCAAAAAGACTGATTTAGAAAATGTTTTTATGAATTTTGATAATCTTAATTTTCCAATTAGT
>CACMWO010000031.1 GCA_902617465.1 uncultured Alphaproteobacteria bacterium
TTATGCAAATTCACAGGCTCGATTAAGGATGATGACTTTGTATCAAATAGCAGCTAGCAATAACGGAATCGTTGTTGGCACAGGAAATAAAGTTGAAGACTTTGGAATAGGTTTCTATACAAAATACGGTGATGGAGGTGTTGATATTTCTCCAATCGCAGATTGTCTCAAAACAGAAGTATGGGATATGGGTAAGGAATTAAATATAAACAAAGACATAATAGATGCAGCCCCAACAGATGGTTTATGGACTGATGGAAGATCTGATGAAGATCAAGTTGGTTTAAGTTACTCTGAAATTGAAGAGGCAATGCTTAATGAGGAATCATCAAATAGACAAAAGTATCTTGAGATTAGAAAAAATAATATTCATAAAATGAACCCTATCCCTGTTTGTATTTTACCAAAATAGACTTTTTAAAACTTATACTCTTGAACCGTTCGTGTTATCAAAAAGGTGCACTAATGTATTAGATATATCAAATTTAAATGTATCTCCTGCATTTAGATTTATTTTGGAGGATAATTTACAACTAAACTCTTGATCACCAATTTTTGAATAAATGATCATATCTGAACCTAAATATTCCACTAGGTTTGCTACACAAGTATGCTGTCCATTATCTGAAATTAGGATATCGTCTGGCCTTATACCTAAAATAGCATCATCGATGTTTGTAGAATTATTAAGGTTAATTCTCATATCAGCTATATGAGCTATGCCATTTTCGATTTTGCAATTAAATAAATTCATCTGTGGGGATCCTATAAATTCAGCAACAAATTTAGTGTTTGGTTTAGAATATATCTCTTTAGGTGTGCCCACTTGTTCAACAACACCATTGTTAATTACTACTATCCTGTCTCCTAGTGTCATCGCCTCTGTTTGATCATGAGTAACAAAAATACTTGTTACGCCCATTTGTCTTTGAAGACGTTTGATTTCCAAACGCATTTGATTTCTTAATTTTGCATCTAGGTTAGATAGTGGTTCATCAAATAAAAATATTTTTGGATTTCTAACTATGGCTCTTCCCATTGCAACTCGTTGTCTTTGGCCTCCTGAAAGCATACTTGGTTTTCTTGTGAGTAATTGATCTATTTCTAGGAGTTTAGCAACATCATTAACTTTGTTATTGATCTCTTCTTTAGATATTCCTCTATTTTTAAGACCATAAGCCATGTTATTAAATACTGACATGTGAGGATAAAGTGCATAATTTTGAAAAACCATTGCTACATCTCTTTCAGACGGATCAATATTATTAATAACATTACCATCTAGCGATATTTCCCCATTTGTAATATCCTCTAATCCGGCTATCATTCTTAATAAAGTTGATTTACCACACCCACTAGGACCAACAAATACAACAAATTCTCCATTATCAATATTTAAAGAAGTCTCATTAACAGCTTTAGTGCCATTGGGATATATTTTAGTAATATTTTGTAATTCTAAAAAACTCATATTTATTTTTCTGTTTGAATTAATCCTTTGATAAACCATCTTTGAAGAATTACAACAACTAACACAGGTGGAAGCATTGACAATATAATATAGGCAAATCTCTCGCCTGTTCTAGGTAAAGCAACACCCTCATAATTTTCTGTAAAAATAATCTTCATTCCCATCACTACTGTCCAATATTTTTCGTCAGTTGTCATTATTAAAGGCCATAAATATTGGCTATATCCATAGACAAACATGAAAATAAACATAGCCGCTAACATTGTTTTTGATAGTGGCAATAAGAAGTCAATAAAAAATCTCCAACTATTTGCACCATCTAATTTTGCAGACTCTAACAATTCATCAGGGATTGTTTTATAAAATTGTCTAAAGAAAAATGTTGCAGTAGCAGAAGCAACTAGTGGGAGTATAAGTCCCGTATATGTATTTGTTAGACCAAGATCAGATACAATTTTATAACTTGGAAAGATTCTTACTTCTAGTGGAACTAAAAGAGTAATAAAGATTAGCCAAAATATTGGAACAGCTAATTTAAATCTAAAATAAACTAATGCGTAAGCTGACATAGCTGAGATGACAACTTTTAATGTTGCGATACCAAGAGCCATAATAAAACTATTTACAAACATTCTTGCTGCAGTAACTTCCTCAGACCAACCCCCTTTTTCATTCAAAACTTCATTGTAATTTTGAGAAAAACTCTCACCTAAAAAAAATTTCATTCCCTCAGTCATTATTGAAACATTATCATGAGTTGAAGTGGCAAAAGAAAACCAAATTGGTAATACCATTAATAAAACGCCAAGTATGAGAATAATGTGTGTTAGTATTTCTAATGGTTTGAACTTCATTTATTTTGAAATATTCCTTGAATAAATAATTTTTGTAGAAAAATAATTATAATTACTGGTGGGATCATTGACATAATTACAAAAGCAAAGCGGTCAGAAATAGATCCGTACATTGTCTTAAGACCCATTACAACAGTCCAATATTGCTCACTAGTAGTCATTATTAATGGCCAAAGATATTGATTATAGCCAAATACGAACATAAATATAAAAACAGCAGCAATCATCGTTTTAGATAAAGGCATTAAAAAATCTATAAAAAATCTCCAACTATTAGTTCCATCTAATTTAGCCGCTTCTAATAATTCATCAGGAATTGATTTGTAAAATTGTCTAAAAAAGAAGGTTGCTATTGCAGAGGCAGAGATGGGTAGAATTAAACCAGCAAATGTATTTACAAGATTTAATTTTGACATAACTATGTATGAGGGCATAATTCTAAGTTCTAAAGGAACTAATAAAGTAATAAAAATTAACCAAAATATAATAGTCGCATATTTGACTTTAAAATAGACTAAACCATATGCTGCCATAAGTGATGTAATTACAGATAAAGTCGCTATACCTGTTGCCATAACAAAACTATTAAAAAACATTTTAAGAGCTGTTATTTCATTAAAAAAACCAGATTGTTTAAATAAAACCCTAGAATAATTTTCAATAAAATTATCTCCTAAAAAAAATTGTAAACCGTTAGTATTTATAAATAGGCTTGAATGTGTTGAGCTTGCAAAAATTATCCATATTGGAATAACCATAACAATTAAACCAATTGAAAGAATAAGATGATTAATAGTTGAAGATATGTATTTTATCATTAATTGTAGTGAATTTTACCCTCTATGTATCTGAATTGAAAAATTGTGATAACAAGAACTATTATCATCATCATAATTGATTGGGCACCAGCACTTCCAAGATCTAAACCTTTGAAGCCATCAATGTAGGCTTTATAAACTAAAGTTTTGGTTTCGCTACCAGGAGCTCCAATAGTGGTTGTATCAATAATTCCAAATGTATCAAAGAAGGCATAAGTTATATTTATTATAATTAAGAAAAAAGTAGTCGGCATTAATAAAGGAAAAGTAATTGTCCAAAATCTTCGAATGTTGCTTTTACAATCAATAATAGAAGCTTCAATAACTGTTTTTTGAATAGCCTGAAGTCCAGCTAAAAAGAAAATAAAATTTGCACTTATTTGTTTCCAGGAACCAGCAATAATTACATAAATATATGCATCAAATACATTTTCATACCAATTAAAACCCCATAAATTATTAAATAAATGATGAAGTAAACCATATCTTTCACTGAAGAAATAATTAGCCATAACACCAACGACAGCCGGTGCTATAGCATAAGGCCAAATTAATAGTGTTTTATATGCACTTTTTCCATGCATGACTTTATTTGCTTGCACGGCAAGCAATAAACCAATTGAACCTGTAATAAGAGTAATTACGAAACTATAGATAATTGTAAACTTGAAAGCAGTAAAATAGGAGGGATCAGAAAAAATAAATAAAAAATTATCAAAGCCAGCAAACTGAGAACCAAAACCAAAAGCATCTTGCATAGTAAAGGCATCTTTAAACGTTTGAATAATCGGCCAATATAAAAAAATTAATAAAATTAAAAGCTGAGGAGCTAAGAAAAAATATTGAGAATAATTTGATTTAAATTGAACTTTTTTCATTAATTTAAAAGGAGGATATTATAAATATCCTCCTTTTTAAAATAATATAAATTATAGAGTTTTAGCAAACTGTTTTAATAGTTTTGCTGCACCCTTATCCATATTGCTTAGAGCTTTTTCAACAGTGATATCACCATTAAGCATTGGCTCAACATTTTCGTATATTACTTCACGAATTTGAGGCCAGTTACCTGCTCTATATCCACCAGGGATAGTTGAACCTTCAAGACCTAATTGATCACCAACAGCTTTATGATAAGGAGAAGCTCTATAAAAATTTATAGTTTCAGCTAATTCGATACCACCTTTTGTTACAGCGGCATAACCTGTCATGTTATGATAGTATAAATCCATTTCTGGTGAACCCATAAATTCAATAAATTTTGCAAGTCCTTTATACTCTTCTTCTGTATGACCGTTTAAAATCCAATTAGCAGCACCACCAATAAATGTAGGATACTCTTTTCCGCCTGTTACTGAATCCCAATATGGTATTGGATTAGTTGTAAAGTTTGGAAGTACACCTTTCATACCTCCAAAAGACGCAGCAGATCCGAACCAAAATGCAGCTTCACCATTAGTAAATGGTGCTTGGTTATCTCCCCATGCTCTTCCCTTATAGCCATAGTAACCCTTTTCATACCATTCTTTAACTTTAGTCCAGTGATAAACAAAAGCTTCTGTATCCGCAAAAAGTGTTTTTGTAGGAACGGCATCATAGCCATTATTGCCATCTGTCATCAATAAATTATGCCTTGAGAAGAAATTTTCAGTCCAAATCCAAGGACTGTGACTTTGAAGAAGAGGAATATATCCGGCATCGAGTATCTTTTGAGCCATACCTTCAAATTCTTCGTAAGTTTTTGGAACCTCTTCAATGCCAACTTCATTTAATATATCCATATTAGCATACATGAGACATGTAGAACTATTAAATGGAACACCGATCATTTTTCCATCACCATCAGCATAAAAGTTTTTTATACCAGGAATGTAGTTATCAGCATCAACATCAATACCATATTTTTCGGCCATCTCTTCAAAGCCGATCACAACTCCATTTTTAACTTGTGCTACCATGATAGCTGCACCTGCATCATAGACTTGTGAATAATGAGGTTGATCACCTGCTCTAAAAGCAGCTATTGTAGCTGCCATGTTGTCCTCATAGCTTCCTTTACCAGTAGGGATAACCATATACTCATCTTGTGATTCATTAAATCGATTAGCTATTTCTATGATTACATCACCTAAAAAACCACTGTTACCATACCACCAATGAATTTCGGTTTTACTGTAACTGTTTGAAGTAAATGCAAAAGAAACTAAAAGTACAAAAATACTAATTAGTTTTTTCATTATGTCCTCCTATTAGAACGTTCCTGTTGCCATTATATAACTATTTAATAGACTCAGGAATAGATTGACTGTGTATAACTTAATATAAAAATATTAAATATTTATGAAATTTAAAATAAGCTTTGATTTATATGTTTTTTATTAAATATCTTAATGCGTAAATAAATCCATCTTTACCCATACCTATAATTGAACAATCACAAGCTGGTGCTATGAGAGACTTTCTTCGAAAGTCCTCTCTAGAGTATATATTGGATAAATGAACTTCTATTTTAAATATTGATTTAATTTCAAGGGAGTCGTGTAATGAAACCGAGGTATGAGTCAAACCACCAGGATTAATTATGATACCAGCGTACGACTCATCTAAGCCATTTATTTTATTGATGATCTCTCCTTCTATATTGCTTTGGAAAAAATCAAGAGTACATCCTAATGTTTCAGACTCCTTAAGTAACTCGTTTTCCAAATCTTTTAATGTGAAATTTCCATAAACACTCTCTTTGCGTTTACCTAACATTTCAAGATTAGGGCCATTAATTATTAAAATTTTATTGTCCATATTTATTGAACTTATATCAAAGATTTTATCATTCCCAATGGGTATAATTTCAAATATTTTTATATTTTTTTGATTAAAATCACTATATTTATGATATTTAGATAATTATTATAGGAGGTTAGATATGAGAAAATTCATAATAGATATGACTATGTCATATGACTTTCAGGTAACTATAGAGGCTGAGTCGGAGGAAGCAGCTAAAGCAAAGTTTACAAATACACCATTAGAGCAACTTGGTAGCTATAAATTTGGCTCATTTTATAAGACATTTAGAGGTATAAAATTAGATGAATTTGATCCAAGATTTTATAAGGACGAAGATAAAGTAAGATAAGCATACGATGAGTAGAACTATTACAGAAAATCTCTTTGGTACACATTTCTTTTCTAAGTACTATTTAACTATACTAGGAGTGATTTTACTGACAGTATCCTCTAAAATTTCTATTCCCTTTTACCCTGTCCCAATGACATTACAAACATTGGTTGTTTTCTTTATTGCTGCATCAATGGGTATGATTGGGTTTTATTCAACGTTAATTTATGTGGTTTTAGGTGTGCTAGGACTGCCTTTATTTGCTAATGGTGGAGGAATTGGCTACATTTTTTCCCCAACATTTGGTTTTTTATACGGAATGGTAATTTCTGCATTTATGATTGCATATATTCTCAAATCTGAAATAAACACAGGATTGATCAAGTTATCGGCTACTATTTTTGCTGGTGCATTTGTAATATTTCTATGTGGTATTAGTCACCTTTCGTTTTTTGTAGGTCTTGAACAAGCTGTAAATCTTGGTTTATTGCCATTTTTGTATAGTGAATTTCTTAAGATTGTATTAGCTATAGCTATAATTTTTGGGTTGATTCATAGAGTTAATCAAAAAAGTTCATAAATAAGTTTTACTTACAGTTTCAAATATTGAAAAGTGACGTGATGCCAATTCTTGTTTGTTCTTGCTGTAGCCTCCACCTATAACAGTACAAAGAGGTACTTTTTTTTCTTTGAAATACTCACAAACAATTTCATCTCTTTTTTTAATGCCATCATCAGAAAGGTTTAGATTACCGAGATCATCGTTTGAGTGAACGTCCACTCCTGCATCGTAAAAAACAATATCAGGTGTAAAATTAGACTCTATTTGATCAAGCGTTTTTGTGAGGATATTAATATATTTAACATCATCTACTTCATCATCTATTGGTACATCTAAATTGCTATTTTTTTTGTCAAATGGAAAATTATTTTTACAATGAATTGAACATGTAAAAATATTATCAATATTTTCACAAATAGAAGCAGTTCCATCACCTTGATGAACATCTAAATCTAATATTAAAATTTTATTTATTTTTTTTTGATTAAGTAAAGTTATCGAGGCATAGGCTAAATCGTTAAATACACAAAAACCAGATCCACAATCTTTAAAAGCATGGTGAGTCCCACCTGCTAAATGACATGCAATACCATAATCCAACGCCAATTGAGATGTTTGTAGTGTGCCTTGTATAGCTAAAAAAGATCTTTTAGCTAATCTAGCACTCCATGGTAAATTTATTCTTCTCTCCTGATCTCTTGATAGATTACCTTCTTTAACATTCAAAACATAATCACTGTTGTGTACTACTTGTACATCATTTATAGGAGCTGAGTTACTTTGGTGAATTGTTAAATTCGTATATAAATTTGAGTTTTTGATAAAATTATATAAATCAGAAAATTTAGTACCAACAAATCTATGGCCCTCTGGTAGAGGAATGTCATAGTTATCATTGTAAACAACATTTAGTTTTTTCATCAATATAAATTTTCTTTAATATTCGCTAATCGTAACTATTTCATCAGACTCGTATGTAGTATTATCTAAGTTCTTCTTTACAATATTTGACATTGCATTAGCTACTTTTTTTGCATGAATTGGTCTCATTTTTTTAAGCGGGCCTAAAAATAATGGTGTTAATAGCTTAAAAATGGGTATTCCAATTTTCTCAGCAAGTCTGAACTGTTTTCTTTTTCCAAGTAAAAAAGATGGTCTTAAAATACCAAGGTTATCGAAGTTTAATCTTTTCAACTCCTCTTCAACTAGGCCCTTAAACCTTAAATATTCACCTTTATTATTAGGATCAGCAAAACCAGATGAGATATAGACGAAGGACTTTATTGAGTTAGATTTACATATATGGGCTATTTCCTTGGGTAAATCTAGCTCTACCCTTTGATATTCACTTCTTTCAGGAGAGTT
>CACMWO010000032.1 GCA_902617465.1 uncultured Alphaproteobacteria bacterium
CCAAGTCAATTAGTTAGAAAAAGAAGGCATGGATTTCGTTCTAGAATGTCAACTGTTGGTGGTCGCAAAGTCATTAATGCAAGAAGAGCTAAAGGTCGATCTAGACTATCTGCTTAATTATTGAGACTTCCTACACTAAAAAAATCCTCCCAGTTTTCACAAGTCAGAAACAAAGGGAACTATTTCAAAAGTTTAAGTTTTAACGGCTATATTCTTCATGATGCAGATTTAGAAACTTTTCTAGTTGGTATTATAGCTAGTAAAAAGCTTGGTAATGCTGTGGAAAGAAATAGGGCTAAAAGAAGAGCTAGAGAGGCAATACGCACATGCAGTCTTATAAATACATTAAATCATGTCAAATTTGTAATTATACTCAAAAAAACAGTTTTGAAAGTACCTTTTATTGATTTAAAACAAGATATTGAAAAATTCTTATCTCATGAAAAATAATATTAAAAAGTTTTGGAAAATAACTTTTATTGCACCGATTAAATTCTACCAATTATTCATATCACCTATGTTGCCAAAAACTTGTAGACATCTTCCAACATGCTCTGAATATACAATTGAGGCTATTCAAGAATTTGGTGTTTTAAAAGGAATAACAATGGGAATAGTTAGAATTCTAAAATGTAATCCGTTAGGTTCATCTGGTTACGACCCAATAAAAAAATAATATGGAAAATCAAAAGAACTTATTCCTAGCTATTATTATTTCAATGGCAATTATTTTTGGTTTTCAGTTACTAGTGCCTCAACCAGAGAGAACACCAATGACTGAAGAACAAACAAATGATGAAAGTCTTGTTGATCTCAGTATTCAAAAATCTTCAACTACTGTTTTAGCTGATAGAGTGGAAGTAATAAATCAGACAGGTAGAGTGAACTTTGATAACTCTAAAATTAAAGGCTCTATTAATTTAAATGGAGCAGTAATTGATGATCTAACCTTAGAAGAATTCAGGGAGACACTAGATCCAACATCTGACTTAATTGAATTTTTGAATCCTTTAGGATCTGATAATGCCTATTATTTAGATACAGGTTGGGTAAGCTCTGACAGTACAATTGAGTTACCTAATAGTTCTAGTATTTGGATTGCTGATAAAAACACTATTGGTGTTAATGAACCTGTAAAACTGACTTGGACTAGTGATCAGAACATCACTTTTGAAAAGATCATAACTCTAGATGAAAACTATTTATTTAGCGTTGATCAAAGAGTTATAAATAATTCAGGTCTTTCTTTTGACCTATATCCCTACGGATTATCCAAAAGACAAGGAATTCCAGAGATGCAAAATTTCTTCATCCTTCATGAGGGTCCCCTGTCAATCACTGATGGAGTATTGGAAGAATATGATTATGACGATTTAAAAGACGATAAAAAAATTAAACATTCTTCTGTTGGAGGATGGATTGGGATGACAGATAAGTATTGGCAAACTGCAATAATCCCTAACCAAAACGAACCTGTTCAGCAGACATACAGTTACAGCTTTGTTGATAATATAGATAATTTTCAAACTGATATTGTTGGGGAAAGAATAGCTGTTTCAAATAATACGAGTATCTCCCATAATTTTAAAATTTTTGCGGGACCAAAAATTGTAAATATTATCGACAAATATATGGAAGAATATGGGTTTGACGGTTTTGATCGCTCTGTAGATTTTGGTTGGTTTTATTTTTTAACAAAACCCATTTTTAATGTTTTAGAATTTATATACGGGTATGTAGGAAACTTTGGTTGGTCAATAATTCTGTTTACAGTTTTGATGAGAATTTGTTTTTTTCCACTTGCTCAACAATCGTTTAAATCAATGGCAAAAATGAAAAAACTTGCTCCTGAGATGCAAAGACTTAAGGAACAATACGGAGATGATAGAGCTGGAATGCAAAAAGAAATGATGGCTTTATATAAAAGAGAAAAGGCAAATCCTATAGCTGGTTGTTTACCAATACTTTTGCAAATACCAGTATTCTTTGCCTTGTATAAAGTTTTATTTGTAACTATTGAAATGAGACATGCACCTTTTATAGGATGGGTGCACGATCTCTCTGCACCTGATCCATTAGGTGCTCTTACTCTTTTTGGATTTGTGGAATGGAATGTTCCAGGTATTTTGCAAATTCTAAATGTTGGTATTTGGCCAATTTTAATGGGTATTTCGATGTATATTCAATTTAAACTGAATCCAGCTCCGGTGGATAAAATGCAGGCAAAAATTTTTGGTTTATTGCCAATAGTATTTACTTTCATTTTAGGTGGCTTCGCAGCAGGGCTGGTTATTTATTGGACAACTAACAATGTTTTATCAATGGCTCAACAATACATCATACAAAGAAAAATTATGAAGAGTTAATGAGCCTTGTCTCAAATTATTTCAAAAAACAAACTAAGTTTTTACTAAGCGCTACACAACCTCGTCAATATCCTAATGTAAGTTTTCCTGAAATAGCTTTCATAGGTAGGTCAAATGTTGGAAAATCTAGTTTAATCAATGCAGTTTTTATGAAAAAACTAGCGCATATTTCCAATACTCCGGGTAAAACAAGACAAATTAATTTTTTTAATCACGGGGACTCAATGATGGTTGTTGATCTTCCTGGGTATGGATTTGCAAAAATATCTCAAAAGGAGGCATTTCAAATATCAGATCTTGTCTCTCAATATTTAACATCTCGTGAAAATTTAAAGAAAATATTTGTATTAATTGATAATTCATTGGGGCCAAAAAAAATAGACATAGAGATGATTGACTCGATGAAACAAATAAAACAAAAAATTATTATTTGCTATACGAAAAGTGACAAAAAAATAAAAGAAAAGTCTGCTTTTTTAGACAATTTAAATACTGAATTTGAAAACTACATTGTGAGCTCAAAAACAAACGAAAACATATTTGAAATTCAAAAAAAAATTTTTGAATTTTTATAAATCTTCTTGGCTTTTATATAATAAACATTAGTTTAACACGCTTATGAACAATATAACAAATTGGGTTTTTGACTTAGACAATACACTTTATAAAGCAGAGTGTGGCTTGTTTGATAAAGTACACATACTAATGGGTAAGTTTATTGAGGAAAAATTAAATTTAGCCTCTGGTGATGCACAAGCTCTGAGGTCTAAATATTATCATCAATATGGAACAACACTTAGAGGTCTTATGATTGAACATCAAGTAAATCCTGATGAATATTTGGACTACGTTCATCAAATTAATTATGAAGTAGTTCAACCAAATACATCTCTTGCGGAAATATTAAAAAGCTTAAATGGAAAAAAGTATATTTTTACAAATGCTAACTTTGAACATGTGGAAAAAGTTTTAGAAAAACTAAATATGACTAATATTTTTGATGGATGTTTTGACATTTCTGAAAGTGACTATATGCCAAAACCTCACAAAGAAGTTTACGACTCATTCCAAAATAAATTCAATTTAGACAATAGTTCAACAGCTATGTTTGAGGATCTTCATATTAATTTGAAAGAGCCACATAAAATGGGTTGGCAGACAGTTTGGGTAACGAATAACCTTGAATACAACCTAAATAAAGATGTGAATCAACAAGAAGATATCCAAAAAATTATTGATGAAAAAGGTTACATATCACATGTTACTGATGATTTGGAAAATTTCTTAAAAAACGTGATATAAAAGTATTATGAACCATCAAGATATAATTGAAAAATTATGGGATCAAAGAGATCAGATAAATTTTATTGAGGATAATGAGGCAAAAAAAAATATAGAAAATGTTCTTAACCTATTGGATGAGGGGAAGCTTCGAGTATGCGAAAAAAAAGAAAATGAATGGCATGTAAATCAATGGCTTAAAAAAGCAATTCTTTTAAGTTTTAGAATTCAAGATATGGAAATAATCACTGGCGGTCCAAGTGTAAAAGATGGAACTACTTCATGGTGGGATAAAGTTCCCTCAAAGTTTCAAGATTGGAAATCAGAAAATTTTCAATCAGCAGGATTTAGAGCTGTTCCTAACTGTGTTGTAAGAAGGTCAGCATTTATTGCAAAAAGTGCAGTGCTTATGCCTTGCTTTGTTAATTTAGGAGCATATGTAGATGAAGGAACTATGGTTGACACTTGGGCTACAGTTGGTTCTTGTGCTCAAGTTGGAAAAAACTGTCATATTTCAGGAGGTGCAGGCATAGGAGGAGTCTTAGAACCTTTGCAGGCAAATCCAGTTATAATAGAGGATAATTGTTTTATTGGTGCGAGGTCAGAGGTCGCCGAGGGTGTAATTGTTGGAGAGGGATCAGTATTATCCATGGGGGTATTTATTGGCGCTTCAACAAAAATTTATAATCGTGAAACTAAAGAAATATATATGGGGAAAGTTCCTCCATATTCTGTAGTTGTTCCAGGTAGTCTTCCAAGTTCTAAAGGAGATGCATCATTGTACTGTGTTGTGATTGTGAAAACGGTTGATGAAAAAACTCGTTCAAAAACATCCGTCAATGAATTACTAAGAGATTAAAATGTTAGACACAATAGAGCTATCAAAAAAATTAATAACTTTCGACTCCGTTACCCCGGCAAAACAAGATATTTTTGATTTCTTAATGGGAGTATTTGAAGAAAATGGTTTTACAACAAAACAACTAAACTTTGATGGAGATGGAAGTTACGAAGTAATTAATATCATGGCTACGTATGGTCCAATTAATACAAATGGAAAACATTTTAATTTTTTATGTCATGTTGATGTAGTGCCTCCTGGTAACTTAGAGGATTGGGACACTCCACCTTTTGAACCAACAATTAAAGATGGATATCTTTTTGGTCGTGGATCAGAGGATATGAAAGGGTGTACGGCAGCTAGCATGGTAAGTGTCTTTAAATTCATTAAGGAAAATAAAGATTTTAATGGCACAATAAGTTTTATCATAACTGGGGATGAAGAAGCAGACTCTGTAAATGGTGTAAAGAAAGTCGTAAAATGGTTGAAAGAAAATAATATAAGAATAGACGGGTCAATAGCCACTGAGTCATCCTCTGAGAAAATAATCGGTGATCAGATCAAAGTTGGAAGAAAAGGAGCTGTGGATGTTCAAGTTGAAATTATTGGAAAGCAGGGGCATGCTGCGTATCCTCAGCTAGCTCAAAACCCTCTACATTGTTTGTCTAAGGTTATCTCATTTTTTGATGATCAAAAACTTGATGATGGTGCGGAATACTTTGAACCATCCACTCTGCAATTTACTCAGATCAATTTAAATAACAAGGCAAAGAATGTAATACCTGAAAAATTGATTACTGTTGGTGATATGCGCTTTAATGACAACTGGGATCAAGAAAAAATACAGAACTATTTTGATGAACACTTGACTAAGATTTGCTCTGAAAATAATTGTACGTATAAATTGAAATTAACTTTTAGAGGTATGCCTTTCCAATCTTTCGATAATCCATTTACAAAACATTGTATTAAAGCAATAAAAGATGTTACGGGATTAGAAGCTACCCAAGATACTGGAGGTGGAACATCAGATGCTAGATTTATGCAAGAGGTCTGCCCTGTCTTCGAATTTGGAACGATTAACAAAACCCTGCACAAAGTTAATGAGTGTGTTTCTATAGAGGACCTCAAAACTACTGAACAAATTTACTATAAAACTCTAGAAAACTTTTTTGATAATTGAAAGAAGGAGATTTAATTCCTGATATTACTTTAAGATCTGTTTCAGCAGACGGTACTAAGAATTTTGGATTACATGATAACTTCAAATTAAAAAGGACAATGATAATCTGTGTACCAGGAGCATTTACTTCGACATGTCATATTCAACATCTTCCTCCATTTATTAAAGGGGCCAAAAAGTTAATGTCTGAGAAGCAAATTGATCAGATTTGTTGTATGACAACTAACGATCCTTATGTACTGGATTTGTGGAGAAAAGACTTTGGTAAATCAGAAATTTTATTTTTATCAGATGGAAATAATGAATTTTTATTATCTTCTCAATTAATGAGAAATCATGAAAAAAGCTTTATGGGACATAGACTTATTCGTTCAATTATCTTAATAAATAATCTTAAAGTTGAAAAATTAATTTGCGATGAGCCAGGTGAGTTAAAAAAAACAAGTTATGAGGCGATATTAGATAGCATTTAAATACTCTTTAATTTTTTTATTTGACTCAAATTTTTTAGCAAATAAGTAACATTGTCTACTGTAGCTTTTATACTTTTTGAAAATATCGATAATTGATTTAACAAGTTGTTCGGTGTCATTTTCTTTTACAATTATACCATTGCGCCCTATCGACTCTGGGGTTCCCCCACTATTACTACCTATACAAGGTAATCCAAAAGATGCGGCTTCAACATTGGATATTCCAAAGCCTTCAATGCTGTAAGGTGTAGTTAAAGTTGGCATAATATGAACAGAGGAATTTTTAAAAATTTTTTCACTAGGGTAATCATGAGATATAAAATCTACTTGTTCGAGTAGTGAGTGTTTAATAACTAAATCCTTTAATCTCGATAATTCTGGTCCATCTCCTAGAATGGCATATTTGAGTATAATATTATATTTATTTCTTAGTACAGACATCGCTTCAAAAACTAAATGATGCCCCTTTCTGTACTCTAGTCTTGCTACAGTACATAAATCATATTTTTTTTTAATTTTATTTTTTAAAATCTTTTTTATAAAAGCAGGGTAGATTATTGTATGATTAATTTTTTTTAAAATTTTAAAATTTTTTATAGCTTTGTTTTTAGTAAACATAGAATTATAAATTACTAAGTCTGCTTTATTTAAAGAATTCAAAATTCTACCTTTGCTACTTAATTTTAATATTTCATTCCCGTGAACTAAACAAATTTTTTTCGCACCTATGTCATAATTAAATGGTTCAAGTGATTTCCAACTATCAAAAAAAATAATATCAATTTTATTGTTTTTTAAAAAATTCTTAGCAAAACTTAATTTAATTTTTTTTCTTAGAAATTTCATTTGATCAAATCTGAAAATATCAAATTTACATTTACTATCAAAATCTGAAGAGGCAAATTTAGAACCATCAGATAAAACAATTACTTTATTTCGTGTGGCAAATGCATATTGAGCTATATTTGTCATTACAGACTCTATACCTCCTACTTTAGGAGCAAAACATTGCGTGTATATAAGAATATTAATAAGAAATCTCCCTTAAAATTAGTCCTTTTGATGGAACTGTTGGTCCAGCTAGGCTTCTATCTTTAGCTTCGATTAATTCTTTTATCCAATTAATATTTTTGTTTTTTAATCCAACTTCTAATAAAGAACCAACCATTATTCTAATTTGTTGATAAAGGAAAGACTGAGCTTTAAATGTAAAAATAATTTTTTTACCTTTAACATCAATTGATGCATCGTCTATAGTTCTAAGTGGTTTGTTAGCTTGACATCCTTGTGCTCTAAATGATGAAAAATCGTGCTTACCAAGAAACAACTTAACAGCATTTTGCATTGAGTCTATATCCAAAGGTTGACGAATATGTATACTAAAATCATCCTCAATGACTGATGGTGCTTGACTATTAAAAACTTGATAATTATAAATTTTACTCTTGGCTGTAAAACGTGCATTAAATTCTTTATCTACATTTTCTACTTTAGTAATTCTAATCTTTTCCGTTCCTAGATGAAAATTAATTCCATTTAAAATTTGATATTCATCAAATTTTTTTTCTAACTCAAAATTAGCACATTGTGCTAGAGCATGTACTCCGGCATCTGTCCTCCCAGCACCTTGAATATTTTTTTTTTCACCAGAAAATTTA
>CACMWO010000033.1 GCA_902617465.1 uncultured Alphaproteobacteria bacterium
CTTGCTTCAACTATTAAATCTAATGACCCCATAGCAAATGGTGGACTAGCAACAAATGTATGTTGTGAAGGAAGAAATACGAGCCATGATGGTAAGGCCTCCCCATTAGCCATCTTTACACTGTATCTAGTTTTACCACTACCCTCTAAATAAAATGTTTTCTCATCAAATTGAAATATAAAATCCACGAAATCATAATTTGATAAATTCACATTCTCTTCAACTATTTTTGCTGATTGAACAAGGACAGGGTTTTGTTCATTCAATGGTATAGTTACAAACGAATTATATTTTTTTGTCCAACGATTTAAGTTTTCTTTAAGAGCTAGTGCTAGTTCATTATCACTAATTTGAGATAAATTTTCTGGGGTAAAGTTCATTCCCACAGATGAATACAACGTTCCCAGGCTATATTGTAATTCAGCATATGCAATGTCATTTCTCAATTGTGAAACAAGCAGGCTTGCTTCTTCTCTGATCATTTCTAATTCTCCAAAACGAGAAATTTTTTGAGCATTTGATATCAAATCATTAATTCTCTTAGCAACACTAAGGTAGTGTTTGGCGTTACTGTATTCTCTTAAACTTTGTGCGTAGTTGATATTAGCAATATGGACTTGAGATAAAACAGCCATTGAAACAGCTAATCTTTGCTCTTCAATCAGTTTTTCATTAATTTGATTTATGTCATTGATGTTACTTGCTTGAAAAATATTCAATAAATTGGCGCCAAAAACAGCACCGTATTCAACATTATCTTTATTTAACAAATACTTATTAGAGTCATAAGTCCATGTGGCGTTAAATTGAAGCGATGGAAACAAAGATAGCATCGATGCTTTTGCTTCTTGAGCTGTGACTTTTTCTTGGTATCTGACCTCTAAAAGTTCTGGTCTTGAAAACAACGCTGCCTCTTCTTGCTCTTCTAGAGACATGTTTAACTCCGTTAAAGGCTGTTCTGTTTTGATTAAAATATATTCTTGATTTGGTAATAGTCCCATTAATTTAGATAACTGTGCGCGAGAGTCCATTAAAGCTCGACGCTGTGTATTTAAAATTTGTAAAACATCCAGTAATTCTTTTTGGTATAATAAAGCATCCATAGGCGAACTAATTAAAAGCTCTTCAATATATTCATAATCATCTAATGCAGCATTTACTCTATCCATTAAAGGATTTATTTGACTTAATAACTCGTCTGCAGAAAGCGTCTTCCAATAAGCATAAATAACTTCTTTTGTTAAATTATGAATGGCCTTACGTTCTAACTCTTTCGAAATTAAATATTTGTTAGCTTGCTGACCTGCTCTGACATAAGACAGACCAAAGTCTAATGCATTCCAAGTGAAACCTATGTCATATGAATTTGAGGGTGTTTGTTGTGAAAGAGTGTATGTAGGGCTATCGGCAATAGCCTCTGCAGCTGTATTATCTGTTCCAGTAATATCATTTCCATCGCTGTCTTTTTCAGCAGTCATATTAACACTCGTTGAAGCAGGATGTTTTTCTAAAACTTTATAACCTGCGTTGACTGATAGTTTCGGCAACATATCAAACTTGACCACATCTATTTGGCCCTGACTTAACGCCGAGTCCATCAGATTCAATCGTAAATCACGGTTATTTTTGATTGCGATCGCAATAGCCTGGTAAAGATCAATTTCTAAAGGGGCACCTTCAGATGTTTGTTTGAGATATTCTAAATCCTCTTGGGATGAAAGCTGGACTTCTTCTTTTACAATTGGCATGGGTGTCTTTGAACACCCCCAAATGAAAATAGTAGCAATAAATACAACAAAAACCTTATAATTAGCCATTCTTTCCCCGTCAAAAATAACAAAATAAAATCTCATAGTTGTGGATAAAAAACAACTATGAAATTTCTATATATTTTTACAAATTCAATGAAAATCCATTGAATTTATTGTATATTTCTGGGCTGGAGAGATAAGAGGAGAGTAAATAAGTGGCTGATAAACAGAAAACTTATCCACATTTTAGCATTCAAATGCTGGAACCGAGAATCATGTTTGATGGTGCTGCTGTTTATGCTGCTAGTGAAGCCATTGAAGCTGTCGAAGACCAAATTCAAAACAACTCTCTCAATGAAACTGATCTTTCAACAAATTTAAAAGCGATTACACACAACAATGACTCGAGAAAAGAAATTGTCTTCATAGACAAGGGTGTTGATGATTATCAAACAATCATTAACTCCATCGATGACACAAAATCTATCTATTTAATTGACTCCAATGAAAACGGCTTTGCAAAAATGCAAAGTATTTTGCAAGATCAAAGTGACATCGATGCAGTACATATAATAGGACACGCAAGTACTGGTCAGGTAGTACTGGGCAATTCAATATTAAACTCTGAAACGATAAATTCTTTTAGCACTACACTTCAATCAATTGGTACCTCGTTAACTCAAGACGGTGACTTATTATTCTATGGTTGTAATCTGGCACAAGGTGAACAAGGAAAATTACTTATTCAACAAATTGGAAATATCACTCAAGCAGATATCGCAGCCTCTGATGATATTACAGGTAAGGGTGGTGACTGGGACTTAGAAAAAAAATACGGTATCGTTGAAACTAACGGAATTAGTGTTGTGGATTACAAACACTCTCTTCTTCAAAATGGAATTTCATCATTAGATGGTTTTGTAGAAAATACGGGAACTAATTTAAGAGCGGGTACTAGTGATGGTGGACACGCAGCATCTGCTTCTAATCACACTGATGGACACAGTCCCTATGTTATTACCTTAGAGAGAGAAAATATAAACTCAGGCTCATTTGCTTTTTATAAGACTACAAATTTAGGCACTGGATATGAAGAAAATAATAGCGGTGTCCGAACTAGAGGTCCTGACATAACATCAGGCACTACTACTGTTGATGCTTCATCAACGCCTATGAATTCATATTATGTTTATGCCACAGAAAACTCAGGAAGAAATACTGTGAGGTCAGTTACTTTTGAAAATGAAATACTAGGTGTTTGGTTCAACATGAATAATATCATTGCATATTCAGGAGTTGATAAAAGTGGAGGGAATTATCACACAATAAGCCAACATGGTAGTGGAGGCCAAAATGCATTCAGCACAGAGAAATTAAAATGGGAGTGGAGCACAAGTGTTTCAGATACTAGTAAACCCTCAGGCCATAGACATGACTGGTTTGGTGTCGATACTGACTCAAATAAACTTTATATAGGATTTAATAATGGTGCAGATCATGGTGATATAGTAAGAGTATTTACAAAAGCAAGTAATCAAGCACCCGTTGCTGTAGATGATACAGACAGCGTTAATGAGGACGCTACTGTTACAAAAACAGGATCTGAAAATGACGTGCTTAACGACGATAGTGATCCAGATGGAGATACAATTACTGTATCAAAAATTAATCATAACGGCGGCACTAACTCAAATGTTTCCTCATCAAGCACATCTAGTAGTGGCGGAACATCAGTCACTGGAACATACGGAACTTTAACTATTGGAGGTGACGGTTCTTATACTTACGTCGCTGATCAAGATTTAACAGATGATCTGGATGCAGGTGATCCAGCAACAGATATTTTTGTTTACACAATTACAGATGGTGGACTTACAGATACCGCAAATTTAACTATCTCAATTACAGGCGTGAATGACGCCCCTGTTGCAGTTGATGATGCAGACTCTGTTACTGCAGCTCAAAGTGTTTCAAAATCTGCTTCACAAGATGATGTTATGAACGATGATAGCGACCCTGATGATGATGACTCATTTACTGTTACCCACATAAAAAAAGCTGGTGGCTCAGACTCAACTGTATCTTCAGGGACCACTAATTCCAATGGAACCTCAGTTACTGGTACATATGGTGTTCTTACAATAGGAGCTGATGGTTCTTATACTTATAACGCGAATAACGCCGTTGGATTGGCTCTTAATCAAACAGCCATTGATACATTCGAATATACTATTACAGACACTCAAGGCGGTACTGCATCAGCAGATTTAGTTATTACGATTACAGGTATCAACAACTCCCCTAGTGCTCAAAATGATGTGGGTGTGATTGATGAGGGCGAGACATTAACAGTTGCAAACGGCGTTAATGCTAATGTTTCTGGAAGTTTTGATGCAGATGAGGAACATTCTGGTGATCTAATTGACACAAGTTCAAGCTCACATAAAGACAGTGACCCTGATGGCGACACTCTTTCGATAACACTCATAAAAGAGACAACCGCAGGTTCTAACAGTAGCATCACTTCAAACAGCACATATAATGGTACTGGCAGTAGTGCTGGCACATCAGTTTCTGGATTGTATGGTACACTTACAATCGGATCAGATGGCTCTTATAAATATGTTGCAAATGATAGTATATCTGGTTTCGACTCCAGTGAAACACTAACGGATAGCTTTACTTATACTTTAAGTGATGGAAGTGCAACAGATACGGGCACTTTAACAATTACGCTTTTGGGTCAAGATAATGAAAACCCCTCGGCTACCGATAACACTAACGCAGTTAATGAAGACGCAACAGTCACTGTTACGGATGGAACAACAGGTGTCACAGGAGATGTTCTTATAAATGACACTGATCCCGAGGGAGATACTCTTACTGTTTCAAAAATAAAAAAGAATAATGGAAATTTCTCAAATGTATCCTCAGGAACTACCAATAGTAATGGAACTAGCGTTACAGGATCTTATGGAACATTAGTCATCGGCGCTGACGGATCTTATACTTACACTGCTGATCAAGATTTAGCAGACGCTCTAGACGGTGGTAGCCCAGCTGACACTATTACAGATGTGTTTGTCTATGAAGTTTCAGATGGAAATAGCGGATCAGATACAGCAAATATAACAATTACTATTACAGGCATAAACGACCCAGTTGTTGCTACCGATGACACTGACTCTGTCAACGAGGACGCTTCAGTGACAAAAACTGGAGCGCAAGATGATGTATTAGATGATGATACAGATGCAGATGCGTCAGCATCTTTAAGTGTGTCGAAAATTAAACATAGTACAGACAGCTCATACTCTTCTGTTACATCAAGCAGTACACATTTAAGTAATTTTACAACAGTCACCGGAACCTATGGAACATTAAAAATTGGTGCTGACGGATCATATATATACACAGCTGATCAAACAGCAGCTGATGCTATAGATGCTAGTGATACAAAAACTGATGTCTTTGATTATGAAGCTACAGATGGCACACTTACAGCTACCGCAACTTTAACTATAACTGTAACGGGAGTGAACGATGCCCCCGTTGCGCAAAATGATACTGGAACCATTAATGAAGATGGAACCTTGACTGTTATTAATAGCAGTAATAATACTACCGTAACACCTGCATCTCTTGATACTGGTTCTCCATATGCAACTACAAATACAACTCGTTCTGTAGCATTTAATCATGATGGGACTAAAATGTTTGTTCTTGAACATAGCAATTCACCAGATATCTCTGTACACGCTTTAACAACTGCTTTTGATATAAATACTGCTTCTCAAAGTAGTACAACTGACATTTCTTCTCACGCAGGTAATCCACGTGGTATAAGATTTAATAATGATGGTACGAAGCTGTATATAAGCAATGGCTCAGGAAGTAATAAAAAGATTCATGAATTTGCTTTATCTACAGCCTATGATATTTCCTCATTACCAACACCTACTTCAACTGTAATTAGCGGTCAAGACGGCAACCCTAGAGGTTTTACTTTTAATACTGATGGAACTAAAATGTTTTTACTGGGAGATATTAATGATACTGTTTATGAATATTCTCTATCAACTGCTTTTGATTCCTCAACAATTTCATACACAAGTAGAAGTTTAGATTTTAGTGCAAAAGAAGAAACACCAAGGGGAATTTCATTTAACGCAACAGGCACAAAATTGTTTATCACAGGTCAGCATAATGATGATATTTTAGAATACGATCTTAGTACCGGTTTTAACTTATCTACAGCAACATTTAATGGTGCATTTGATGTGAGTAGCTATGCAGATAAACCAACTGATATTATATTTAATAATGATGGATCCAAAGCATTTTTAGCTCGAGCATCAAGTAACGGAATCCAATCTTTTTCACTTTCAAGTCCATATAGTTTTGTAGACATCACCGGCGAATATACCGGCGATGTAATAGATACAACCTCAAGTTCAAACAAGGACTCTGATGCTGACGCTAGTGCTTCTTTGAGAGTTTCAGCAATTCAACATAGCTCGGCAGGCTCTTCCACAGCTGTAAGCAATAATACTACTTACGGTGCTTCTGGAACTACCGCGGGCACAACTGTTAGTGGAACTTATGGTCAACTAACCATTGGTTCAGACGGCTCATATAAATACGTTGCTAACGACTCCGATGCGGACGCTCTTGATGCAGGCGATATAGTCACAGACGTATTTACTTACACATTGACTGACGGGACTGCAACGGATACTGCAACAATTACTATCACAGTTATTGGTATAAACGATACTCCTACCGCACAAGATGACGAAGGTGCAATAACCGAAGATCTAACTTTGACTGTTACAAACGGATCAAATTCCAACATTTCTGGTTCTCTTGACACAACAGGAGAAAATTCAGGTGATGTTTTAGACACCTCCTCAAGCTCTCATAAAGATACTGATTTAGATACATCAGCTTCTTTAAGCGTAAAGCTCATTAGAAAAAATCTTGGCACAGATTCTTCTGTTCAACCAGGAAGTTCTTATAACAGTAGCGGTACCTCCGTAACAGGAACTTATGGTACTTTAACAATTGGTGCAGACGGATCGTATAGTTATGCTGCTGATCAGGCAGCTGCAGACTCCATTGCAGCTGGAGAGAGTCAGAATGATGTGTTTGTTTACACCATAACGGACGGCACGCAAGATAACACAGCAAATATTACTATTAAAGTATTAGGGGCAAACGATAACCCATCAGCACAAAATGATGTCGGCGTCGTCAATGAAGGGTCTACACTAACTGTTCAAAATAGTGCAAATGCAAATGTTGACGGCAGTTTTGATGCAAACGGTGAACACTCAGGTGATGTGATACATACAACTTCAAGTTCACACAAAGATAGTGATCTTGATACAAACGACACTCTTAGAATCACTCAGATTAAAAAAAGTGGTGGTGATAATTCTAGTGTTTCTTCAGGGAGTTCCTATAACAGTAGTGGTACATCTGTAACGGGTTCTTATGGTACTTTGACAATTGGAGCAGATGGTTCTTACACATATGTAGCTAGTTCAAATATAGCCGGTTTAAATGATGGTGCTACAGTATCTGATACTTTTACATACACTTTATTCGATGGAACAGCAACAACCACGGCAGATCTCGTACTCACTGTTATTGGAGGCACTGCAAGCAATCAAAGCCCAGTAGCTGTTAACGATACAGATAGTGTGAATGAAAATGCATCTGTAACTAAAACCGGCGCTCAAAATGATGTTTTAAATGATGATAGTGATCCAGATGGAGATACAATTAGAGTTGATCAAATTCAACATAGCACTGCAGCTTCAGGCACATCTGTAAGTAATAATACTACTTACGGTGCCTCTGGAACTACCACGGGCACAACTGTTACCGGAACTTACGGTCAACTAACCATTGGTTCAGATGGCTCATATGTATACTCAGCAAATCAATCAGCTGCTGAAGCCCTTGCTACAGATGTTCAAAGGAATGATGAATTTACCTATAGAATTACTGACGGTTCTGCAACCGCGACGGCAACACTAACTAT
>CACMWO010000034.1 GCA_902617465.1 uncultured Alphaproteobacteria bacterium
ATAAAAATAGTATTTCTATCAAAGCAACTACAAATGAAAAATCTGGATTAATAGGTAAAGGAAATTTTATAGCTTGTTGGTCAAATGTTTCTCTGAGAGAAAACTAAACTACTTTTTTTAGTTTTTCAAAGTCTTCATCTGCGTGATAACTTGACCTTGTCATCGGTGAGGAGGAAATCATTTTAAATCCCAATTTTAAGCAAACATTATAAAGACTTTTAAACTCGTCGGGAGAGTAAAACTTATGAACTTTTTCATGATGAATAGATGGCTGAAGGTATTGGCCTATAGTAACAAAATCAATATTAGAATCTTTCATATCTTTTAGTACTTCTATTATTTCAGAATAATCCTCGCCTAACCCAACCATAATACCAGACTTTGTAAATATTGATGGATCGAATTCTTTAACTTCTCTTAAAAGCTTTAAACTCTCAATATAATTTGAACCAGGTCTGATTTGTTTATAGATTCTTGGAACTGTCTCTAAGTTGTGATTAAAAACATCGGGCTTCACTTTTGCGATATCGATGTAGTTTCTATTTTTTCTTAAGAAATCGGGTGTTAAAATTTCTATTGTTGTATTATTAGATAGTTCTCTTATGTACTTAATAGTATCAATAAAATGCTGAGCACCACCGTCAGGTAAGTCATCTCTGTCAACACTTGTTACCACAACATGTTTAAGACCTAATTTTAAAACAGATTTGGCAACGTTAAGAGGTTCCATTGGATCTGGTGGCTCAGAGGGTTTACCAGTTTTTACATTACAGAATGCACATGCTCTAGTACAGGTATCTCCTAATATCATAAAAGTTGCGTGTTTTTTTTCCCAACATTCTCCAATATTTGGACATGCAGCTTCTTGGCAGACAGTAACTAAGTTATGAGATTTAACTATGTCTAGTGTCTCAAAATATTTTTTTGATGTTGGTGCTTTTACTTTTAGCCAATTAGGTTTTTTTAATGTCGTTGGATTAAATTTTTTAATTTTTTCTGGATGTCTGATCATTTTTAAAAATGTAAAGGTTTTTCAAAAGCTGATAAGACACTTTCATGAATAGACTCTGATAAAGTTGGATGTGCAAAAACAGTATTAATAAATTCATCTTCTGTTGACTCTGATGAAATAGCTAAGCCAAATGTAGCTATCATTTCTGTAACATCAGGTCCGATAAGATGTGCGCCCAATACCTCTCCCGTTTCAGAATTAAAGAGCGTTTTAACAAAACCATATGAGTTAGACATAGTTTGTGATTTACCATTTGCTAAAAAGGGAAAATTACCTGTCTTGTAGGGAGTCTTATTCTCTTTAAGTTGTTGTTCAGTGAATCCAACAGTGGCTATTTGTGGTAAGCTATATATACAACCAGGGATATGATTTTCTTTTGGTTTATGAGTATCATTACCTGTTGAAATATGAGTCACACAATTTATCGCGTCGTGCATTGCTTTATGAGCTAACCATGGGGCACCAATTATATCACCAATGGCATATAAACCCTTAGTATTTGTCTCATAATTATGATTAGTATTTATATAACCGGTATCAGATAGATTTAAGTTAAGGGAACTTATAAAATCTTTATCTAAATTAGGTATAACACCTACAGATAGTATTAATGCATCACATGCAACGTTTTGGTCAATATTTTTAAAGGTTACGTTTTTTTTATCTTCTAAAATATTTTCAATTTTTGCATTTAACTCAAATTTAATACCCTTTTTTTCAAATATTTTTTTTGCTTCATTTGAAATGTCGTTATCAAACTGAGGTAATATCTTATTTTGAGACTCAAACACTGTAACATCCGAACCTAAAGCATTATAAATACTTGCAAACTCTATTCCAATAGCTCCTGATCCGATAATACATAATTTTTTTGGAAGAAATTTAGGTATCATTGCTTCTTTAGAACTCCAAATTAAATTAGAAAATTTAATGTCACCAATTGTTCTAGGTTTGCATCCCGTAGCAATTATCATATTCTTAGAAGAAATTTCATCTGAAGTTGTATTAACAAAAAATTCATTATCTATTATTTTTGGATATGCTCGATGTTTATAAATATCTATTTTATTTTTTTTCATAAGTGAGTTGACACCTTTTGATAAATTATCAGATGCTGTTCTTGACATTTCAACAACTTTATCTAGAGCAATTTTAGTAAGATCTTTCTTATCAAGCCCAAAATGATTAGCCTCTTCCATAAATTCTGCTGAATGAAGTAATGATTTAGTTGGAATACATCCCCAATTAAGACATACACCTCCTAGTTTATCCTCTTCAAATAAAGCAACCTTCATATCAAGTTGTGCGGCTTTTATAGCAGCAACATAACCACCAGGACCACCACCAACTATTGTTAAATCATAATTAATTGTCATCTGAAGTATTTTCTAAATTTTGTACAATGCTAGAAAAAAATTGTGATGCTAAAACTCCATCAACAGCTCTATGATCACATGATAATGTCAAATTTATAAAACTCCCTATTTCAATCTTACCTTTGTCCACAAAAACATCCTCAAAAATCTGTCCCACTGCTAATATGTACGTTTGTCCTGGTAAAATAATAGCATCAAAACTACGGATATTAAATGAACCCAAATTAGATATACTTATGACACCATCTGACAGATCAGAGGGAGAAAGTTTATTATCTCTTGTTAAATTTATCTTTTCATTAAGATTGGAGTTGATTTCATTTAAACTAAGATTATTTATCTTTTTGATTACAGGCATTTTTAAGCCAAACTTAGAGTCAACGGCAATACCAATATTATGATCTTTATTAATAAAAAAATCACCATTATCTTTATATGTACAATTTGAGTCTGGAAATGCTTTGAATGCATTTGATATAGATTGCATTAATATCGCGTTTAAGGAGTACTTATTACCTTTTAATTTTTGATCTTTTCTAAATTTTAATAGAGTAGCCATATTCACTCTAGTATTTAAATAAAAATGTGGAATGTTATTTTTTGAATGTGTTGTTGCTTTTGCAATAGCCTGTCTTAATCTATTAATTTTTGGGCTTTCAGACAAATGATTTGAGTCTGATACATCTCTGAAAATAATTCTATTATCTGGACCAGTACCTTTTAATTTTGATAAATCTATAGATTTTTCATTTGAGATTTTTTTGGCAAGTGGGGATATAAATACTCTTATAGCCCCGTTATCAAAATTTTCATTTATATCAAGATCATCGGTATGTATTCTTCTTGAAATCGATTGTATTTTTGAAATATCTATATTTTTTTTTTGAGCTATTTTTTTAGCTAAGGGTGTAATTAATATTTTATCTGAAACAAAATCTTTATCATTTTTAGAAGGATTTATTTCTAAAGTTTGTATTTTATTATTTGAATTATTATTTTTTAGAAAATTATTTATATCCTCTTGTGTAAAAGTCAAATCGTCTGAAATTATTGCAACTAATTGATTAACGTTTGCTGTTTCACCTTCCTTGGATATTATTTTAGCAATATACCCATCTTCTGGTGACTCGTACTCCATTGTAGCTTTATCTGTTTCAACTTCGAATAAAACCTCACCACTTAATATTGGATCTTTTTCTTTTTTTATCCACTTAACAATTTTACCCTCCTCCATTGTAGGAGATAAAGAAGGTAAATTAACTTCATAAAACATTAATTTATATATGACACTTTTTTAACAGCAGATACAATTTCATCAGTGTTGGGTAATGCTAATTTTTCTAAGTTTTCTGCATATGGCATTGGGACATCTTTTCCACTAACTTTAATTATTTCTGAATCAAGGAAATCAAAGCAATTTGATTGGATTAAGTAAGATAAGTGTGATCCAAAACTTGTATTACCAAAGCCATCCTCAACAATTACAACTCTATTGGTTTTCTTAACGGAATTATATATCAATTCTTCATCTAGAGGTTTAATTGACCTTAGATCTATAATATCAGGACTAACCCCCAATTTTTCAATTGATGGAAGAGCGTTTAATATTCTTTGAACTGACATTGAAAAACCAATAATAGTTACATCTTTGCCTTCTTTAATAAGATTGCCTTTACCAATAGGAATTAAAAAATCGTTCTCTTCTGGAACGTTGGTTTTTTCTTTATAGAGCAATTCATGCTCTAAAAAAACAACAGGATTGGGATTTCGAATAGATGATTTTAATAAACCCTTTGCATCTCTTGCATTTGAAGGAGCAATTACTATCAAGCCTGGAATATGAGAAAACCAAGATACAAAACATTGGCTATGTTGTGCTCCTACTCTAGCTGCAGCACCATTTGGGCCTCTAAAAACTATAGGAACATTTATTTCTCCACCTGACATATATAGAGATTTAGCAGCAGAATTAACTATTTGATCAATTGCTTGCATAGAAAAATTAAAAGTCATAAATTCACATATAGGCTTAAGTCCTGCCATGGCTGCTCCAATAGCTAAACCTGTAAAACCATGCTCAGAAATAGGAGTATCTAAAACCCTTTTTGATCCAAATTTATCAAGAAGCCCTTGGGTTACTTTATAAGCACCATCGTATTCAGCTACCTCTTCTCCTAAAAGAAAAACGTCTTTGTCATATTCCATTTCTTCTTCAATAGCTTTATTCAATGCCTCTCTCATAGATATTTCTTTTTCAGACCAATTCTTTTCATCTGAATTTTCTTTTGTTTGATTTAAAAGAGAATTCATAGAAATTTTTACTTCTGTTGCAGGCTGTTCAGATCCGTTAGAGGAGACTTGTGGAGATTTTTCAATAGGTTTTTCTGATATCTCCTCTATTTCCTCACCATCCACTCTAAGAAGAGCTATCTCTGTGTTAACACTTATATTTTCAGTTCCCTCTTTAACTAGTATTTTCTCAACTTTACCATCGTCGGGTGACTCTAATTCCATAGTAGCTTTATCAGTCTCAATTTCTGCTAAAATATCTCCTGAAACTACACTATCTCCCTCTTTAACTAACCATTTTACTAAGTTACCTGTTTCCATTGTTGGAGATAAAGCTGGTAGAAGTATTTTCATAGATATACCTCGGTGTATAATTCTTTTAAATCTGGAAGTGGCGACTCAAGTGAAAATTTTTCTACATCTTTAATTTGTTTCTTAATATCACTTTCAACATTTTTAATCGATTCCTCTTGAATTTTATAATCATTTAATAAAGTTTCTTTCATCATTAATACAGGGTCTATCTCTTTCATTTTATTTACTTCATCTTTAGTTCTGTATAGACCAGGATCAGACATTGAATGGCCTCTAAATCTATATGTATCCATTTCAATAATGTAGGGTTTAGAATTTTTTTCGATATATTCTCTTGCCCTTATAGCTGACTCACTTACGTTAAAAAAATTCATACCGTCTACTTTTTCGCCTTTAATGCCGAATACAGTTGCTCGTTCGTACAACTCACCTCCTGCTGCAGATCTCCCAATAGATGTACCCATTCCATATTTATTGTTTTCTATAATAAATAATACTGGTAACTCCCAAAGTGATGCTAAATTAAATGCCTCAAAAACTTGGCCGTTACTCATAGCTCCATCCCCTAAATAGACTCTTGAAATTTTTTTTTCGTTTCTGTATTTATGTGCAAAACCTATACCAACACCTAAAGGCACTTGTGCTCCAACGATACCATGTCCGCCATAAAATCTATTAGCTTTGGAGAACATGTGCATTGATCCCCCCTTGCCTTTTGAAATTCCATCTTTCCTTCCAGTTAATTCAGACATTACTAGTTTAGGATCTACTCCACGAGCTAGTATATGTCCATGATCTCTATAAGCGGTGATAACAGTATCCTCTGAGTTAATAGAAGAGAGAATACCTATGACAACAGCCTCTTGGCCAATGTATAAATGACAGAAACCTCCAATTTTTCCAGCTCCATATAATTGAGCAGCTTTTTCTTCAAATTTTCTAATTAAAAACATTTTTTCGTAAAACTTCAGTAACTGGTCATTTGTAAAATTATTTTTGTTTTTTTTATTCATCTTAGTCTAACTTTAATATGGTCTCTCCATCTTGAATATTTGGGTTATTCTGCTTTGTAATTTCATCAATATAATCCTCTTTATTAGAATAGAAAGAGTGTAAATCAATATTAATATCTAACATTTTTTGGTCGAGATTGGATTGAAATTTTTTGTACATTTTTTCCTCAAATTGATAAATTAAGTAATTTCCAATATTGAACTTTCCATAAACTGTGTGATATATCAGGTAAATCAATACAAATATAAAAAAGAAATTTATTAAACTACTAGCTTTTAAAAACTTCACTTAATTCACCAGCATACCCTTTAATATTGTCATTTTCTGATATTCTAAGTAACTGATTGTATTTTGCAACTCTATCAGATCTAGCTAATGAGCCAGTTTTAATTAAAGGACAGCGTGAAGCAACAGCTAAATCTGAGATAAAAGAATCCTCAGTTTCTCCTGACCTATGAGACATAATAGATGCAAAACTATTATCTGTTGCTAGGTTGATAGCTTCTAAAGTTTCTTTAACTGTGCCTATTTGATTCAATTTAATTAAAATACTGTTAGCTTGTTTTTCATCTATACCAGTTTGCAACTTTTGTATATTTGTAACAAAAAGATCATCACCAACTAATCGTATCTTTGAACCAAGTTTATTTGTAATTTTTACCCAACCTTCATAATCTTCTTCATTAAGTGCATCTTCAATTGAAAAAATAGGATAGTTTTTACAAATATTTTCATAAACACTAATCATTTCTTCAGTTGAATATGAGTTACCTTCGAAATTATATTTTCCATCAGAGTAAAACTCACTAGAAGCTGCATCTAATGAAATTTTAAAGTGATCATTTAATTTAAAACCTGCTTTTGAAATTGAATTACATATTAAATCTAAAACATCTAAATGAGATTTTAAATTAGGAGCAAAACCCCCTTCATCGCCAAGATTAGTATTTAAAGATCTAGATTTTAATTCTTTTTTTATATTGGCTATTACAGAATGTGTTGAAGATAAAGCTTCAGTTAAAGATTTAAATCCTATTGGTAAAATCATAAACTCTTGAAAATCAACATCATTATCAGCATGTTGTCCGCCATTTATTACATTCAACATTGGAACAGGAATAATTAAATTATCAAAACCCTGAGAAAGAAATATTGCACCAAAGTTTGCATAAGACCAAGCCTTATAATAAGCGAGACTAAGAGATAAAATAGCGTTTGCTCCATAATTTGATTTATTTTCTGTGCCATCTAAATCTATTAGGTGTTGATCAAATTCTCTGAAATCAGCAAAACTTTTATCTAAAATTTTTGGTTTTATGAGTTTGTTAACATTAGATACAGCTTTTAAGACACCTTTGCCACTCATTCTATTTGTGTCTAAATCTCTTAATTCTAATGCTTCAAATTTTCCTGTAGATGCACCTGATGGAACCATTCCACGAAATGGATATGGTATATTTTCAAATATCATTTCACATTCTACAGTTGGGTTACCCCTACTATCAAAAATTTCTCTTGCTGTTATATTTTTAATTTTCATTTATTTTGCCGCCTTATTTATTTTGTTTATTGCATTTAAGAGTTCTGGCATTTTATGTAAATATACCATATTAGGACCGTCACTTAATGCCGTTTCTGGGCTAGGGTGAGTTTCAATGAAGAAACCTGCAATCCTTAAAGATGAAGCAGCTTTCGATAATGGTGTCACATACTCTCTAGCACCTCCACTTTTTTTACCCAATCCACCAGGTAGT
>CACMWO010000035.1 GCA_902617465.1 uncultured Alphaproteobacteria bacterium
GTCTTGGTTAGTTTTTATTTTATTTATATTAGTAGTTGTTGAATAAATTTTCTCACAGCCATTATTATTAAAATAATCACATATAGAACTTCCAATAGTTCCAGTACCACCCGTCACCAACAATTTTTTACCTTTAAACATTATCAATATCCTCTTTTGAACAAAAAGAGTATTTTTCTCCTTGAAAATTTTTTGGCAAGAAATTCAGTAATGTTTTTTTTGGTCCAATTTCAATAAATGTACTAATTTCTTTATTTAAAATAGTTTTAATAGTTTCTGACCACATTACTGGTGAGTGTATCTGAAGTGATAATTGGTTACTATATTCTTTTTCAGATATATTCTTATAGTTAGTGAGGTTATGATTTGAAATTAAGTCAATATTTATTTTTTTAAATATATTATCTTTGATTTTTTCTCTAAAGATTTTTGCACTATCTTTCATTAAATTAGAGTGAAATGGTGCAGAAACATTTAATGGGATATATTTACCTATAGAATTTTGTTCTCTAAATTTATTAACTTTATCTTTGATACCACAAATAACCACTTGTTTATCAGAGTTATGATTTGCTATGTAGACACCATCACCAAATAAGTTTTCATCAATTTTTAAATCTTCTTTTTTCAAAATTGCGTACATTACATATTTGTTAGGATCTGAAACAATTGACATTGAGTCAGCTCGGCATTTAACAACTTTAAGCATTTCTTCAAAATTAAGTGCTTCGGCAAAGTACAAAGCACAATATTCACCCAAAGAGTGACCAGCTAATATAATTTTAGAGAAATTTTCATAGAAATTTTCTTTACAAAGATCAATTATTATTGAGCTAAAAACGAAAATCATTGGTTGGCTATATTGAGTCAAGTTCAACAATCTGGGGTTGCTTTGGGCCTCTAGTAAATTATACCCAAGTATTTTTGAACTAATTGAATATCTCTCTTTAACCCAATCGTATCTCTCAACAAAATCAGCACCCATTTCAGCAAATTGTGATCCCTGACCTGTAAAAAGTAAAGAAAGGTTTTTATTTGACATGTTTAGATTATATCTATAGACACTCTTTTTACATGACTAACATATATGAAACAACAATCATAGTAAAACCTGATCTTGCAAATGATCAGATGAAAAATCTTAATGTCTCGATAGATAAATTTTTTTCAGAAAATAATATTTCTATCGGTTATAAAGAGGATTGGGGAATTAAAAATTTAAAATCAGCAATCAACAAGTACACGAAAGGCTCCTTTAAATTTATGCGTTACAACGCTTCACCTGATTTCCCTAAGAAACTAGACGGATTTTTAAAATTTAATACTGATTGTCTTCGTTTTCTTATTACAAAATCATTTAATGAACTTGAGGAAACTACTCCACAGCTAAATAAAGATAACTAATGAAAAAAAACTTAAATATTTCAAACGAAGAATTGATGAAGCTTGACTATAAACATACTCATATTCTAAAAAAATTTACTAACGAAAACGGTAAAATCATTCCGCAAAGAGTTACCAATATGTCAAGGTCTATACATACTAAAATTACAAAAGCTGTTAAGCAAGCAAGATTCTTGTCTTTAATATAAAAATATGACTAAAGTTGTTGTTTTAGAAAAATTTAAGAAAAATTGGGAAATCGGCTCCGTTGTTAATGTAAAAGATGGTTATGCAAGAAACTACTTAATTCCAAACGGTAAAGCTAAATTTGCAACAAATGAAAATATTGAAGAAATAAAATTATTAGAAAAAAGTCTTTTAAAAAAAGATGATGAGAATAAAAGTAATGCTAATGATATAGCAACAAAAATTAATGAATTGAAATTTATAAAAGAGATTGCAGCTAAAGAAAATGGTGAGCTATACGGCTCTTTGAGTGTTTCTGATATAGTTAACTTTTTAAGCGAAAATGATATTATTATTCAAAAAAAGTCAGTTAAATTAGGTAACAAAATTAAAACAACCGGAGAATATTCTGTAGATATAGATTTACACCCCGAAGTAAACTGTTCACTTGATATTGAGATCTTATCCCCTAAAACTTCTTCCTAAGACTATCTTTTTTTAAATTTATAAATAACCTAATAATTAATGCAGAAAAGTTTTGAAAGTTTGAAAGACAATGATATTGAAATTATTGTTATAGCTTATTTGCTCAAACACCCCGATTTTATTGATACACACCTTGAGTATCTTGATAATTCATTATTTGCAAATGCTGAAAATTTAAAAATATTTAATGTTCTACAAGATTTTCATAAATCGCAAAAAAATATCTCAATTAATACAATCAAAAACTATATCCCAGATATGCACTCCAAAACGCATAAAGAACTCTCATTGCAAATAGATCAAATTGTTTTTTCAGAAAATATTTTCTCTAATTATTTAGAAACTCTCCAAGATTTACATTTAAGGAGAGAGCTTTTTAAAATAACCCAAAATAAAAATAATGAGTCAACATCTTTTGAAACGTCTAACAATATCAAAGATATTTTTTTGGACCTTGAAAAAAAATTATTTGATTTATCTAATTTAAAAAAAGATAATTATAAATTAAGAGACTTTGCTTCAGTTACTAAATCTTCTCTACAGCTAATAGAAAAGGCATTCAAAAAGAAAGGCAAGTATTCTGGTGTTGTGTCAGGGTTTGTAGACTTAGATAATATTTTAGGAGGGTTGCAAAATTCTGATCTTATTATTTTAGCAGGTAGGCCATCAATGGGTAAGACTGCTCTTGCCACAAACATAGCCTTTAATGCTGCCAAGTATTTTTCTCAGGACGATGAAAAAGGTTCTGTCGTAATGTTCTCTTTAGAAATGTCTGCTGAACAAATTGGTTTAAGAATCTTAGCTGAACAATCGAGGATACCAAGTGACAAACTTCGTAAAGGTGAACTTAATGAAAAAGACTCTCTTAAGCTTTCAAATACATATAAAGAAATTAATAATTTAAATTTCTTTTTTGATGACAGCCCAAATATAACCGTCTCAGAATTGAGATCTAAACTCAGAAGGTATAAAAATAATTACAATATAAAGTTAATTTTAATTGATTATTTGCAATTAATAAAACCTGAAAGTAATAAAGACAATAGAGTTAACGAGTTATCTGAAATAACCAGAAATTTAAAGCAACTTGCGAAAGAGTTTGACTTACCTGTTATTTCTCTTTCTCAGCTTTCCCGTCAAGTAGAAAACAGAGATGATAAGAGACCTCTTCTCTCTGATTTAAGAGAGTCAGGCAGTATAGAGCAAGATGCAGATGTAGTAATGTTCATATTTAGAGAGAGTTATTATTTGCAGAGAAATGAGCCGATAAGAGGATCAGATGAAACACAAGAGTCATACCAAAAGAAACATGACTCATGGAAAGATAGAAATGAGGAAGTGTTTAACAAAGCTGAACTAATTGTAGCAAAACAAAGAAATGGTCCTACTGGTAAGATTGAGTTATACTTTGATGATAGATACACCAAATTCTTGGGAATAGAAAAAAATGCATCAAATTAAAATCTCAAATGAAATTTATTGAAAATATTGGAGAAGTTTTAATAATATTTTTCTCAAATTTAGGAAAATTTATTTTATTTATAATATTTTTTTTTAAATATTTATTTAATCCTAAATTTTATTTAAAAAATAATATAACCTACTTTATTAATATATTTGTATCATCTATACCAATCATAGCTTTAACTGGAATTTTTTCCGGTATGGTCCTTGCTTTGCAATCTTATACTGGTTTCTCGAGATTTTCTGCTGAGTCAGCTATACCTAATATAGTCGTGTTGACTTTAACAAGGGAATTAGGGCCGGTATTAACAGGACTAATGATTTCAGCCAGAGTTGGTTCAGCTATTGCCGCAGAAATAGCCACGATGAGGGTTACAGAACAAATCGATGCTCTTAAAACACTTAATACAAATTATTATAATTATCTTGTCACACCCCGTGTTTTATCTTTAACTTTGGTTATGCCTATATTTGTTACTTTAGTAGATTTTATAGGAGTTATGGGTGGGTACATAGTTTCAGTACATAGACTCGGATTTAATGATAACTTATACTTATTAAACACAATCGATTTTTTAAGTTTAGGTGATTATCTATCAGGAATTTTTAAAGCATTCGCTTTTGGTTTTATTATTTCAATTGTAAGTTGTTATTGTGGTTTATTTTCAGATAAAGGAGCATTTGGTGTTGGGTCTGCTACAACAAATGCTGTTGTTATTTCTTCGATACTGATACTATCATCAAATTATTTCCTTACAGAATTATTTTTTTAATGAAGATAGAAATTAAAAATTTAAAAAAAAGATTTAATGATAATTATGTTTTGAAAGATATCAGCCTCACTATAGAGAAAAATAAATCTACAATTATTCTTGGTCAATCTGGCTGTGGTAAATCTGTGTTGATAAAAACTATTTATAAATTATTCAAATTTGATAGTGGATCCATTTTATACGACAAAAAATCTGAAGTTGATATAGATAAGTTTAGTATGCTATTTCAATATGGTGCTCTATTTGATAGTTTGAGGATTTCTGAAAATATTGCATTTACAGATTTTATAAATAATAAAGCAAATTTCGAAAAAAAGGTGATTTCTCTCATGAAAGATGTAGGTCTAGATAAGTCTATATTTAATAGATACCCCTCAGAAATATCTGGGGGTATGAAGAAAAGAGTGGCTTTGGCTAGAGCACTTTATAAAAATCCTAAAGTGATTTTTCTCGACGAACCAACAACTGGGTTAGATCCAATAAACAGTGATAAAATTAATGATTTAATATTGAAGGTCATAACTAAAAGAAATATAACTGCTGTGACTATAACTCATGACATTAAAAGTGCAATTAAGACTGGAGATTATTATTATTTTATTGATAAAGGAATTATTCAAGATAAAGGTGATTGTAAGAAAATCTTAAAAACCAAAAATAAAATATTTAAATCATTTATTACAGGAGCAGATTTTAAACAATAATGAGTCTTTCTGGTTTAAATTACTTTGATTATTCGTATCTGACACTGCTTATTATCTTTGCAATTTTTTTTGGAATCAAAGGAGCTACTAAATCTATTAGCTATAGTCTTAAAATCATCTTATCTATATCTTTACCTTTTATTTTTTATAAGAGATTACTAAATTTTTCCTTAGAAAAATTAAATATTGAATATTTATTTTTATTACAAAATAAAAATCCAGTTTTTTTAGAAATTATCACTTTTATAATTCTATTTTTAATAACATACATTATTTATTCAATTCTAGAAAAGGCTTTAAATTTAAAATCACCATCTCAACTAGAGCTCAAAGTTTTAGATACTATCATTGGTTCGATATATGGTATTATTTTATTTTCAATTCTATTTTATTTTTCTTATATTGCTTTTTTTAAAAATTATATTGAAAATGAGAATAGAATTATGAATTTAAATATTTCAATATATGAAAACCTTATGTATAAAGACAAAAAGGTTGAAAAAAAAATTAATAAAGACACTTCTATTGAAGAAAAAAAGGATGATGAAGAAAAACTCTACTAAAGTTAGAGAAGAATGTGGTGTATTTGGTATTTCAAATATCAATGATGCTTCAGCTTTGGCAGCTTTGGGTTTGCATGCGCTTCAACATAGAGGGCAAGAGGGTTGTGGAATAGTCTCATATGATGGCAAAAATTATTATTCTGAAAAAAGATTTGGACTTGTAGGAGATAATTTTAATAATGAGGATACAATTAAGAAATTACCTGGTAATTTTGCTATTGGGCATAACAGATATAGTACTACTGGAGGTAAAATATTAAGGAATGTTCAACCCTTTTTTGCTGATACTAATGCTGGTGGTATAGGGGTTTCTCATAATGGTAATTTTACAAATGCTATAACATTAAGAAAAGAACTGGTGAAGGACGGAGCAATTTTTTACACAACTTCAGACTCTGAAACAATAGTTCAGCTAATAGCAAGGTCCAAAAAAGAAAAAAATATCGATAAAATTATTGAAGCAATTTCACAAATTCAGGGAGGCTATGCGTTGGTGATGCTTACTAAAGACGTTCTCATTGGTGCGAGAGATATATATGGTATCAGACCATTGGTAATAGGTGTAATTAACAATTCGTATGTTTTGGCATCTGAAACGTGTGCTCTTGATATTATAGGTGCAGAATTTTTAAGAGAAGTTGAGAACGGTGAAATTGTTTATATTGAGAATAATGAATTACGTAGTCTTAAACCATTTGGAGATCACAAACCTCGCCCTTGTGTTTTTGAATATATATATTTTGCAAGACCAGATAGTATCTTAAGAGGCAAAACAGCTTATGAGTATAGAAAAAATTTAGGGAGCGAATTAGCAAAAGAGGATGATGTAGATGCAGATTTAGTTGTACCGGTTCCAGACTCAGGAAATGCAGCTGCAATAGGATATAGTCAGCAAAAAAAAATTAATTTTGATTTGGGTTTAATTAGAAATCATTATGTTGGAAGAACTTTTATAGAGCCAGGCCAACAAATAAGAAGTTTAGGAGTAAAGCTTAAATTAAATGCCAACAGAAGCTCTATTGAAAATAAAAAAATTATTCTAGTAGATGACTCTTTAGTTCGTGGTACAACCTCACATAAAATTGTGAGGATGCTGTATGATGCAGGAGCTAAAGAAGTTCATTTAAGAATAGCTTGTCCAGAAATTAAATTTCCTGATTTTTATGGTGTTGACATGCCTACAAAAAAAGAATTATTAGCAGCAAATAAAAGTGTTGAAGAGATATGTGATTATATAAAAGCAAAAAGTTTAAAATTTCTATCTTTAGACGGACTTTATATAGCTTTAGGTTATTTAAAAAGGGATAACAATAGGCCTCAATTGACAGATCACTACTTTACAGGCGATTATCCAATCAAATTAGTTGATCAATTAGGTGACAATAAAATTACTCAACTATCTCTACTAAGCTCTGGATCAAATATTTAATTGTCTCATAATCAAGTCTTAATAATTTTAAATGGTGAAGATCAAACAATTTT
>CACMWO010000036.1 GCA_902617465.1 uncultured Alphaproteobacteria bacterium
AAGTAAGACTAGGTGAAACATCACAGAGATTTGAGTTAAAGCATGGGGAGTGTGGTCAAGATATATATTGGGATGATTGTTCAAACGATAGACAAAGAGTAGAAAGAGAAATTGTATGGAAGGGTATAAATGAAACTAAATGGTTTGGTTTCAGTATTTATGTAGATAAAGACTATCCTACACTAAATAAAGCTAGCTGGGCTCAGTCTAAAATACATAATTGGAGACATCCAATTTGGATGCTCCAAGCCAATGGCATAAGTGTTAATCTTACATTTAATTCTTTAGGTCAAAGAAATTGTTATGTTGGAAAATTATCTAGCTTCAAGGGTCAATGGAATGATATTTTGATTAAGACTGAATATTCATTTGAAGGTGGAAAGAAAGAACTAGGTGAGAGTTATACAGAATTTTATTTGAATGGAGAAAAAATAAAAAAATGTTCTATGAGATACCCTGTATTAACTAAAGATGCTTATAAAGAGAGTGGTAACAAAGATTTATTTTTTAAATACGGAATCTATAACAGTCACATTAGCAATTGGTTAGACAAAAATAAGACTAAAGAAGTTGATGCAAAAGAGTGGAAAGATACACATGAAGATAGCAGCGGGAGTGTTATTTCAAGCAAAGCTAAAAATCCTTTTGAAATTGATTGGGGCGTGAAAGTGCCCAATCAAGTAGTTTATTTTGATGAAATGAGAATTGGGAATACTAGAGAAAGTGTAGATATAAATTTAATTAACAAGGCTGTTGATTAAATAAAGTTCAGTTAAAAAAAGGTATTAATTTTAAACTTAACTTGTAAGATCCCCGCGTGATTGGATACTTTTTAGCAATTGGTGCAGCGGCGATTTGGTCAGGTGTAGCTCTTTCTGCTACAAGAATAGTCAGATATTTTGGAAGCTATAATTATAACTTACTAAGACTTTTAGGAATTATTTTTTTCTTCTTTCCTTATGTCTATTTAAATTGGAAACCAATTTATTTTAACGAGTCTATATTTACAGCAATTTTTTTTTCATCGATTATTGGCATAATTATTGGTGATACTTTTTTATTTGTGTGTCTTAAAAGGTTAGGGCCAAGAAGACAGGCTTTACTTTTTTCAATGCAAATTCCATTTACTATTATTCTTGCTGAAGTTTTTCTCAAAACATTACCATCTGTAATTGAATTAATTGGTTGTAGTCTAATATTTATAGGCATAATTATTGCTATCCAGTTTAATAAAACTATTCCTGAAGACGACCTAGAAAACATTCAAGGAAATAAATATATTGGTTTACTTGCTGGAATAGGATTGGCTCTTTGCCAATCTATCGGGATTATTCTAATGAAGCCTGCATTAACTTCAACAGATCCTATAATTGTTTCCTACCTTAGAGTAATTGTAGCTGCAATAATTATGTTTGTGAGCTTATTTTTTATAAAAAATAATCAACTTTGGGAAAGAGTGAAAGACCTTAAAAAAACTTTTTATAGTATTTTTCTTGGCTTTATGGGAATGGGCGTTGGAATGACTATGTTAATCATTGCTCTTAAAAATGGAGATCCTGGAATTATTTCAACTTTATCAAGCACAATGCCAATTATGATAATACCAATATTATGGTTTGTTACTAAAAATTATGCAGGGCATCTAGCAGTAATAGGCGCTACTCTAACTTGTTTTGGAGCAGGGGTGATTTTTTTAAATTAATCTGAGCCTTTTTCAACATTAACTATTTTTAAGTCCTTAGTCTTTTTAATTTGTGTTTGTAATATTTTATTTAAAGGATCTTTTCCTAAGTATTTTTTAAATTTTTTCTGACTTTGTGTAGCTTTATCTGTATTACCCTCAGTTATTGCAACTAATGTCTCTCTTAAGTGTTCAAGGCCTTTTTGCTCATTTGAAGATTTGTAGCGCATATATGCAGCTCGTGGATAAATAAAAAGCTTTGTAAAAGCATAAGAAAACAAAATTAAAAGAATAAGAAATGTAATTAAGACAAAAAGGAATTGAACAATGGGGATGCTCAATTGCCAAATGCCTAAAACGAGTGAAAGATTTCCAGCATTGTTAAATAGATAAAAAAGAGCACCGTAACCACTTATAAAAATTATTAAAATTATCAGTAGCCTTATCATTAAATCATATTCTCTAGAAAAATTTGGTTATTGTTATAGATTTGAGCTAGTTCATAAGAAGATTTAAAAAATATTTTTTGATTAGGATTTAATTTCTCGTATTCAATTATTGCCTTTGTATACTGTCGATTGTACATCGCATTAATAAATAATGGTAAGGGTTCTAATGAATTTTTTGTTATTTGAATTTCAAATATATTTTCAATAATTCTTTTAAGCCATTGAAAATTATTTTTTTTCATAAACTCATTTTGTACATATGTATTTTCATTAATCTGTAATTGCTGTACTGAATATGTATAATCTGGAATAGTGAGTAGTTCTTTAAATTTTTCTTCATTAAAAAATAAATACTGATTTTGAAGTTTTTGAATATTTTTATTACGAATTTGTTGCTGATCAATATTAACTATAATCTGATTTATGGACAAAATTAATTCATATGCCTCATCATTGGATAATGTAATCTGTTGTGGCTCTGGTTCTGGCTGAACAATGGTATTTTGAGGTATTTCTTGAACATTTTTTGCTAAATCTAGTATAAGAGACTCAAGACGATCTACTTTATCTTCCAGTTCTTTGTTATTTAAATCATTAACAGGAGTTATCTCTTTTTGAAAATTTGGTGATTGAGTTTCTTGATTTAATTTACTGAAATGAGCCTCATCAAATATTAAAAGGTTATTTCGATACAAGTAACCTCCTGCTACAGTTATAATGATTAAAAATATTACTATGAGGAAAAGATTTCGTTGTAGAAAACTTTTTTTACTGTCATTTTTTTGATTTTCAGACATTCAATAAGAATCTATATTTTTTTATAATAATGAAAGTTTTAGCAATAGAAAGTTCTTGTGATGATACATCTATAGCCATTGTAAATGATGATAAAAGTGTTGAGTTTCTTGAGACAATTAATCATAGAAAATTTCATAAAGATCTTGGAGGTGTCATACCCGAAATGGCAGCACGACAGCATTTAGAAATTTTAGATATATTAGGTAAATTAATTAAAAAAATTAATTTTTCGAAAATTTCAGCAATAGCTGCAACATTTGGACCTGGGCTCATTGGTGGATTAATTGTGGGATCATCTTTTGCAAAAGGTTTGTCAATATCTAAAAACATTAAACTTGTTCCAATTAATCATTTGCAAGCGCATTTATTATCACCCCGACTTGTATCCGAAATTAAATTTCCATATTTATGTCTACTAGTCTCTGGAGGAAATACTGCATTGGTATTAGTTAAAAATTCAAAAAGTTTTATGACTCTTGGATCAACGATTGATGACTCTGCGGGTGAGTGTTTTGATAAAGTGGCTAAAGGGTTGGGGTTGGGGTACCCTGGTGGGCCAGAATTAGAACACTTAGCATTAGGTGGCAATATTGAGAAGTTTAAACTCCCAATGCCTTTAATGAAGAAAAATAATTGTGATTTTTCTTTTTCAGGTTTAAAGACAGCAGCGCTAAATACCATCAAAAATAATAAAAAAACAAAATCGTTTCTGAGAGACTTTTCTGCTTCATTTCAACATACTGTATCTAAAGTGTTAGAAATTAAAATATTAAATGGTATTAAACTCTTGCAAAAAGAAAATATTAAAATTAATGATTTTTCTATTTGTGGTGGGGTAGCGGCAAATAAATATTTAAATACTGAACTTCAAAAACTTATTTCAACAAAGAAACTTAATTTTCATCAAGTACCTTTATCTTTATGTACCGACAACGCTGCAATGATTGGTTGGAACGCTATCGAATATATGAAAACTAGAAAAACCAAGTTAAATAATTACAATGTTAGGCCATCACCTAATATATTAATACATGAGCACTTCTAAAAATTATTGGCTTTTAAAATCAGAGCCTAGTTCTTGGTCATGGGATCAACAAAAAAAGAAAAAAACTGAACATTGGGACGGTGTTAGAAATTATCAGGCAGCAAATAATATGAAAAAGATGAGAAAGGGAGATGAATGTCTGTTTTATCACTCAGTAACAGAAAAAGCCATTAAGGGAATAGTCAGAGTTACAAAAGAATATTATCCAGATCACACAGATAAGAAAGGAATATTTGGAATGGTTGACGTAACTTACGTAAAAGATCTAAATGAAGTTTACTTATCAGAAATAAAAGCAGACCCATTTTTCAAAGATTTTCCACTTGTGAAACAAGCCAGATTAAGTGTGATGCCTGTAACATTGAAGCAATGGAAGAAATTAATTAAAATTAGTAAAAAAAATGAGAGAATTTAAATTATCTAATCCACTTATATCAAAAGAACAATATGAAGAGATGTATGCAGAGTCTTTTAGTAATAAAGAGCAATTCTGGTCTAAAGTAGCAAAATCTCAACTGACTTGGACTAAAAATTTCACTAAAGTTAAAAACACCAACTACGATGGTGACGTATCTATAAAATGGTTTGAGGATGGTGAATTAAACGTTTGTTATAACTGTGTTGATAGACATGCGGAAACACAACCAAATGAAATAGCAGTTATTTGGGAGGGAGACGATACTAGTAAAAATAAAACTTACACTTATAAAGAACTAAAATCAGAAGTAAGTAAATTTGCAAATGTTTTAAAAAAACTTGGCGTGCAAAAAGGTGATGTTGTAACAATTTATTTAACTATGATTCCTGAAGTTGCATTTGCAATGTTAGCTTGTGCAAGAATAGGCGCAATACATTCAGTAATATTTGGAGGCTTCGCCCCAGAGTCAATTGCAGGACGAATTAAAGATTGCAAATCTCAATTTGTAATTACTGCTGATGAAGGTGTTCGAGGCGGAAAAATAATTCCACTAAAAAAATATATTAATACAGCTTTAGAGAGTTGTGACAGTTCAATAAAAACTCTAGTTATCCGATATACAAATACTCAAGATGAACTACATAAAAATAACAATTTTTATTATGATGAATTAGTTAAAGAGGTAGATGATCAATGTGAATGCGTATCAATGAACGCAGAAGATCCTCTTTTCATTTTATATACATCTGGTTCTACAGGTAAGCCAAAAGGAGTTCTTCATACTACTGGAGGATATTTAGTTTATGCCTCATTTACGCATAAGTATTCTTTTGACTATCATCCAGGTGATATTTATTGGTGTACTGCTGATGCTGGATGGATTACAGGACACTCTTATTCAGTTTATGGTCCACTTGCAAACGGTGGTAAAACATTATTGTTCGAAGGTGTTCCAAACTATCCAGATTTTTCTCGTTTTTGGGAAGTTTGTGAGAAATACAAAGTTAATATTTTCTACACTGCGCCAACTGTATTGAGATCTTTAATGAAAGAGGGAAACTCTTATATTGAAAAGTGTGATTTAAGTTCTTTGAGAATTTTAGGAACAGTTGGTGAACCAATTAATCCAGAAGCTTGGAATTGGTATTCGTCGATAGTTGGTAAAGACAAATGTCCTGTTATTGACACTTGGTGGCAAACGGAAACAGGTGGACATTTAATTTCACCAATACCAGGTATTTCAAAACTCAAGCCTGGAAGCGCAACCCAACCTTATTTTGGAATTGAAGCAGCAATAGTTGATGATAATGGAAATATATTAGAGGGAGAATGTGAAGGTAAACTTTGCATCTTAGATAGTTGGCCTGGTCAAATGAGAACAGTTTATGGAGACCACCAACGTTTTATTGATACTTATTTTAGTCAATTTAAAGGAAAATATTTTACCGGAGACGGCTGTCGTAGAGATAAGGATGGTTTTTATTGGATCACAGGCAGAGTGGATGATTGTATAAATGTATCGGGTCACTTACTTGGAACAGCTGAGATTGAAAGTGCATTCGTTGAACATGAACAAGTTTCTGAGGCTGCGGTAGTGGGTTACCCTCATGAAATTAAAGGTCAGGGCATTTATGCATATGTTACAACAAATACTGGAGTTGAGGTTAGCGAGGATTTAAAAAAGGAACTTGTGCAATGGATTAGGTCAAAAATAGGTCCAATAGCAACACCTGATAAGTTGCAATTCTCACCAGGGCTTCCTAAAACAAGATCAGGCAAAATAATGAGAAGGATCTTAAGAAAGATAGCATCAAAAGAAGAAGAAGAACTTGGCGATACATCAACATTGGCAGACCCTAATGTTGTCCAATCATTAATAGACGGGTCTAAAAATATCTAAACCGACTGATATCACTAACTTATTTATCTCAATTAAAAAAATTGAGCAGGGAAGTAGTATCGATTATGTCGTAAGTCAGTTTCCAAAAGTAAAAAGAAATTTTTTGTTCTTAGTATTACAAGAGTATTACAGAAATTATGAAAATAATAACAAAATTCTTTTAAATTATGTCCATGACAAAACACCAAAAAATATTTTAACTCTACTAAAAATATCTTTAACATTATTGTATTTCTCAAATAAACCACAATATGCAATTGTTAATGATGCTGTACAAGGGGGAAAAAATTTAAAAAAAGAAAAGCTAGTAAATGCTGTTTTAAGAAATATTCTTCGAAATAAAAATAAAATTAAATATGGAAAATTTATTTATCCCAATTTTAAAAGAGTACTTGATAAGATATTTTCAAGTGACCCAATCAGGAATTATATCTATTCCACTATATTTACAAAGCCTAAGAATTATCAAATTAGTTTAATTGATAATCAAAAAGCTATTTATAAGAAAAGGGTATTTGTCTTGGGGAAAAAAATTATGAAGGAGTGCTTTGTTCAAGATATTGGTAATTTTGAAGTGATTTACTCTGTGCGTAAATTTTTTAAGGATAAAACTTTAATTGATCTATGTGCTGCACCAGGTGGCAAAAGTA
>CACMWO010000037.1 GCA_902617465.1 uncultured Alphaproteobacteria bacterium
ATAACTCTTACTCCGGGTACAGTAACAATAGAAGTAGATAAAAAAACATTTCTAGTTCACGCATTAAGTAAGAAGCTATCAGAAGACTTGCAAACAGATGATATGAACAAAGTAATTACGGATTTAGATAAATGATTTTTTTTGCAACTTTAATTGTTCTGGGCGTCTCTGTAGCATTATGTTTAGTTCGAGCAATCAAAGGACCAACTCCTTTTGATAGAATATTATCTATATCAAGCATTGGAACTATTATAGCCATAGGTATCAGTGTTCATGGTTTTGCATTCGATAGACCTGATTTTGTCGATATTTCTTTGATGTATATACTTTTGAATTTTTTAGGCACCATTGCAATACTTAGGTATTACAAAATAAAAAGAAAAAAAAGTAATGTCGTATAATTATATCGAGTTAGTTTCTTTAGTCTTATTAGCTATTGGCTGCTTCTTCATTTTATCTGGTAGTCTAGGCCTTATAAAGTTACCCGATGTATTTAGTCGAATTCATGCTGCTGGTTTAATTGATACTCTAGGATCAGGTTTTATAGTCTTAGCTTTGATAGTTTATTCTGGTTTTAGTTTATTAAGTCTTAAACTTTTATTAATACCTTTATTTTTAATATTTACTAGCCCTGTAACAGGCCATGCAATAGCTCTATTTGCACATGAGTCGGGGTATAAGCCAAAGGGAAAAAATAAAAAATGAACTTTTTATTAATTAATTTTTTCTTAATTTCGCTTCTATTGGTAACAACCTTTTTTATTTTTAAAACCACGTCATTAATAAGTGTTGTCGCACTCACAGGCGCTTTTACTTTGTTATGCTCAGCTATATATGTGAATTTAGATGCGGTTGATGTAGCATTTACTGAAGCTGCAGTTGGTTCTGGTATATCAACAATTTTAATGGTAATGGCTGCTGCGAAATTACCAGAAGGAAAAAAAAATAAATTAATAAACTTATTTCCGAGTATTATTCTTGCAGTAGCGATATCACTTATATTGATTATTATAATTGCAAACCTCCCTTTATTAGGAGACCCTAATGCACCAATACATCTTCATGTAGTTCCAGAGTACTTAAAGGAAAGTAAAGATTTTTTTCATATACCTAATGTTGTTACTAATATTTTAGCAAGTTATAGAGGTTTTGATACTTTGGGAGAAACAATAGTAATATTTACCGCAGGCTTAGGTGTCATTGCTTTATTAACTAGCAACACTCTTAATCGTAAAACCAATTTTAAAAAAAATAAAAAAAATGAGAGATAAAATTTCATCTAGTCCAGTATTAAGCGTTGTTAGCAAAATTCTTTTTGCACCGATTATTATATTTGGGCTTTACGTTCAATTTCATGGTGACTATGGACCAGGCGGTGGATTTCAGGCTGGGGTAATAGTAGCGGCAGCATTTATATTGTATTCAATGATATTTGGGCTTTCAAAAGGAGAAACTTTAGTTCCAATAATGATCAATCGATATTTAATGTGCATAGGTGTTTTGTTATATGCAGGTGTCGGAATAGTTTCAATATTTCTTGATGGGATGTATTTAGATTACAATGTTTTGTCATCAGACCCATCAACTGGTCAACATATTGGTATTATATTAGTTGAGCTAGGAGTAGGCATTACAGTTGCAACTGTAATGATTGCTTTGTATCACTCTTTTGCTTCCTTTGGGGAAATTAATGAGTAATTTTATTTATTTTTGGAACCATTTTGCCTTTATTTTACTTATGGTTGGCGGATTATTTATAATCATCACAAGTCAAAACTATTTAAAAAAGGTAGTTGGCTTAGCAATTTTTCAAACTGCAGTTTTTGTATTTTTTGTATCACTCGCAAAAGTTTTAGATGGAACCGCCCCTATATTAACAAAAATGGCAAATGCCTATTCAAATCCATTGCCACACGTCTTAATACTGACCGCTATCGTCGTTGGAGTGGCTACTTCAGCGCTTGGATTAGCTTTAGTATTACAAATTTACAAGAACTACGAAACAATTGAAGAAAAAGAAATAGAGTCTTTGGAGCTAAAGTCAGATAAATAAATGTTTGATATATTTTTAGACGATGCTCCTGCATTGGTAGTAGTTTTACCTCTACTTATTTCTGCAATTATTGCATTTATGCCGTCAAAAATATGGCCTTGGATAATTTCAATCATCACTTTGTTGTTACATTTATTTTTATCTTTACATCTTCTTAAAGAAATTTCTGTTTCTGGTTTAATTATATATGAGTTTGGAAATTGGGAACCACCATGGGGTATTTCTTTTAAAATAGATGGGGTGAATATTGGACTTCAATTGTTATTTTCAATTTTTGTTTTGGTATCAACATTTTACTCAAGAAAAATCTTCTTGAATGAAATTGACTATAGGGACTCTGGAAAGGCGTATTCTTTGTGGTTATTGGCAGTTGGAAGCCTGAACGGGATTATTTTAACCAATGATATTTTCAATTTATTTGTCTTTTTAGAAATATCTGCATTAGCTTCTATTTCTTTAATTGCCTTAGGTGCAGGACAAAATAGAAAAGCATTACTCGCAGCTTTTAATTATCTAATTATCGGGGCGATCGGGGCTACATTTTATGTAATTGGGGTTGGCTTTGCCTACGCTATGACAGGTACGTTGAACATGAATGATCTTGTAATTCAACTGGCCCAATATTCCGATGGTCAGTTAGCTATCTTCGCAGGTATGTCATTCATGCTTATAGGTCTTATGGTAAAGGCTGCAATTTTTCCTGTTCATATTTGGTTACCACCTGCATATAGTTATGCTCCATCAGCTGTCTCAACACTTTTGGCTGCTTTAGCGACAAAAACAATTCTTTATTTTTTTGTGAGACTTTTGTACGAAGTATTCATAATTTATCCGAGCTATTTAAGTTTGTTTTTAGATTTTGTTTTATATCCTCTATCTTTACTCGCTATATTCATTGGAACTGTAATAGCCATCTATCAAGATGATATCAAAAAACTTTTGGCATTTTCCTCAATTGCGCAAATTGGTTACATCACACTGGCTTTTAGCCTTAAAGACCACAGTGGAGTAGCTTCGGGCTTTGTGCATATATTTAATCATGCTTTGATCAAAGGAGGATTATTTATGGCTGTTGGTTACTTCGCTATTCTTTATAAGGATCGAGTAACCCTAAACAGTTTAAAAGGTTTTGGCTATAAATACCCCATAACTTCATTTGCTTTATTAATTTGTGGATTATCTTTAATTGGATTACCTCTAACAAATGGCTTCATTTCAAAATTATATTTATTTCAAGCTCTTTATACAAACCAGATGTATCTTTCAATCGCTTTAGTTGCGGTAAGCTCCGCATTAGCTGTTGTATATTTTTGGAAAATAGTGGAACAGATGTGGTTTTCAGAAATTAAATTTAAATCTGAAAAAGAAGATGCTTATATTTATTTACCAATATGGATAGTTACAATTTCAATTATTGTTTTTGGGATATATTCAACACCAATAATTGAATTTTCTAGCTTGTCCGCAGACTATTTAATATCAGGTTATCAAAATTGAGTAATTCGTTTTTAATTATACTGGGTATTATCATCCCACTTTTTGCAGCATTATTTTCTTATGTCTGTAGATATAATAATAACTTAAGAGACTCTTTTGGTATAATTGGAGGTCTCATAACCTTTGTAATCAGTTTAAAAATTTTTCATGGAATACAAAATAATGAGGTATATCAAATAACTTTTTTTACACTTTTTGATGGGGTAGATTTTGCTTTTAAAGTATCAGCTCTTGGATCTATTTTTAGTTTAGTGGCATCTTCATTATGGATACTGGCATCTATCTACACTATTGGTTATATGAGGGGTGCTGGTGAAAAAAATCAAACAAGATTTGTAATTTTTTATTCAATCGCAATCCATGCTGCATTGGCAATAGCTTGGTCTGGAAATCTTCTAGTCTTATTTATTTTTTATGAAATATTAACTTTTTCAACTTTCCCTTTAGTTGGACATAAGCAAAACGCTGAATCGCAATCTGCAGGAAGGCTCTATTTGTCGATTTTAGTAGGTACCTCTTTAATATTTTTCTTACCAGCTATATTTTGGATTTGGCTTAAAACAGGGACTTTAGATTTTCAAGATGGGGGAATACTTATGAATAAATTCCCAGCAGAGTACCTATCTTTTCTAATAGCTATGCTTGTGTTTGGTATAGGTAAAGCAGCAATTATGCCTATTCATCGTTGGTTGCCTGCTGCAATGGTGGCGCCAACTCCAGTTTCTGCATTACTCCACGCCGTTGCTGTAGTAAAAGCTGGTGTATTTAGCTTTCTTGTGGTCGTTGTTTATATTGTTGGTCCAGACTTTTTACTTCAAACAAAAAGCTCTGACTGGTTAGTCTGGTTAGCATGTTTCACTATAATGGCTTCTAGTATCATAGCGATAACAAAAGATGACTTAAAAGCGAGATTAGCTTATTCTACTATAAGTCAACTTTCCTATATTATTTTGGGAGCAGCTTTGGCTTCATCTTTAGCTTTAAAAGGGGCATCTTTTCATATTATAACTCATGCTTTAGGTAAGATAACTCTATTCTTTTGTGCAGGTGCTATTTATGTAACTGCCCACATTAAAAAGGTAAGTGACCTAAAAGGTATGGGCTACAAATTACCGTTAATATTTTTTGCTTACACTTTAGGGGCTCTTTCTATTATTGGGGTTCCTCCCTTTATTGGTTCTTGGAGTAAATTTTATTTAATCATGGGCTCTATTGAGAGAGAATTTATAATCGTTGCAATAATCTTAGGTATTTCCTCATTGCTAAATATTTATTATCTTTTACAGCCTGTAGTAATAGGTTTCACCCAAAACTCTAAGAAAGAAATAAAATTAATTAAAGCCCCTTTAACTGTTTGGCCACCATTAATTACAGGTTTAGGCTGTTTAGTTTTCTTTTTTTATGCAAACTATTTTTTGAATAATATTAGTGGAGTAATAGTGAATTAAATGAAAAAAAATGATTTAAAGAGTATGGGTAAAAGCTTTACAAAGTACATACTTATAATCGGAGTACTTTTAATTCTTTTAGACTTTACTTTTCAAAGACATGAATACTTTTCCTTTGCCGAGATATATGGCTTCCCAGCATTTTTCGGTTTTGTAAGTTTTGTTTTTATAGTCATGTTAGGAAAGTGGCTGAGGAAATTCTTAATGAGGAAGGAGGATTATTATGATCAGTAGTTTTATTCCCGGTTTAATTATGATAATTACTTCATTCTTATTGCCAACCATTCCTCAATACTTTAGACATCCTGCGATGTTATTATCGGTGGGTTTATCAGCTTTATCTTTATTTAATGGTTATGGAACTTTTTTAGAGTGGGACATACTTGGTTTAAATTTAATATTATATCAATCAGATAGTTTAACTCTTCCATTTGCTATTATTTTTCATATTGCAGCTATACTTGTAATAATTTTTAGCTGGCACAGTAAAAATTTAATGGAGCACATGGCGACACTAGCTTATGCAGGCTCTGCTATTGGTGCTCTCCACGCAGGAGATTTTTTTAGTTTATTTATTTGGTGGGAAGCAACAGCTCTTACTTCAGTCTTTATAGTTTTTGCTGGAAATACAAATGCAGCAAAAGATGCAGCTATGAGATATTTGATCATTCAAGTTTCTTCAGGTGTATTACTTTTAATTGGCGCATGTTTAATGCTACATCAAACAGGAAACCATAATTTAGCTGTTCTAGATTTAAAAACAAATTTTGGAATTTTTATATTTATTGCTTTTGGAATTAAGGCTGCATTTCCTCTTTTAAATGGTTGGCTACAAGACTCTTACCCTGAGTCTTCGGTTACTGGCACAGTGGCACTTTCTGCTTTTACAACAAAATTGGCAATTTATGCTTTAGCTAGAACTTTTCCAGGCACTGACTCACTGATTTGGATAGGTGCTATAATGACAGCTTTTCCTGTATTTTTTGCAGTCATAGAAAATGATTTAAGAAGAGTTTTGTCATTTAGTCTTAATAACCAATTAGGCTTTATGGTTGTTGGTATTGGTATTGGGACAGAACTTTCTCTTAATGGAACGGTAGCGCATGCGTTCGTTCATATAATTTATAAAGCTCTTTTGTTTATGAGTATGGGTGCTGTTTTATACAGAGCTGGAACAACAAAAGCTTCTGAATTAGGTGGCCTTTACAAATACATGCCATTCACAACAATATTTTGCATTATAGGGGCCATGTCTATTTCTGCATTTCCGTTGTTCAGCGGATTTGTCGCCAAATCTTTAATAATGTCCTCGCTTGGAGGTATGGGAATGGTTTTAATTTACTTTATTTTATTCTTTGCATCCGCAGGTGTTTTGGAGCACTCAGGGATAAAGATTCCTTACTTTGCTTTTTTTGCACACGAGAGGAAGAATAAAGTTAAAGAGGCTCCAATTAATATGCTCATTGCAATGGGCATCGCTGCTTTTTTATGTATTGCTATAGGTGTATTCCCAAAATATTTGTATCAAATACTTCCATACGCAGTTGAGTATCAGCCCTATACTTTAGACCATGTAATAAGTCAGCTACAACTTTTAGTTTTTGCAATTATTGCATTTTTATTTTTAGTTAAATTTAAACTTTATCCCTCCGAGATTAGATCAACTGTTTTAAATTCTGATTGGTTTTACAGAAAAATGTTA
>CACMWO010000038.1 GCA_902617465.1 uncultured Alphaproteobacteria bacterium
CTCAAAAAGTTTGGAATAGAAATCAAAGAAAAATTAGAGGGTGTTGGCAAAAACCTTCAAGATCATCATGAGGTTCCTTTTATTTCAAGAGCAAAAAAGGGGTATGGATATTTTAGACAAAATAAAGGATTAAGAATGATCAGAAATGGAATTCAATATTTGTTGTTTAAGTCAGGGCCAGTGACATCAAACGGTGTTGATTGTTGCTCATTTTTGAACCCTGATGATTTAAAAAATCGAAATGAACCAAAAGTAAAATTATACTGTGTACAAATTATGTATACAGATAGAGACACAAAAGGAATTAAACCCGATCATGGTGTTACTTTAACTCCATGCATTATGAATCCGAAGTCCAGAGGAGAAGTAACATTAAACTCCTCTAATCCTTTAGATCTTCCAAACATAAACCCTAATTTTTTAAGCAATGATGACGATATTGAAACATTTATTTCCAGTCTTAAGCTTGCAAGAAAAGTTATTAATACAAAACCCTTATCGGATATAATCTTAGAAGAAATACTTCCTGGTAAAAATGTCATTGATGATCAATCGCTGACAAATTATTGTAAAAAGATGGTCAAAACTAATTGGCACCCTGTTGGAACTTGCAAGATGGGAAAAGATAGTGATGATTTGGCCGTTTTAAACTCAAAGCTTCAAGTTAAAGGTATTGAAAATTTGAGAGTTTTTGATGTGTCTATGATGCCGAATATTGTTGCAGCTAATACAAACGCACCTGCGATGGCAATAGCTGATAAAGCTACTGATATTATGCTAGAAAATTAGCCTTGAACTCTGCGTCCTTAGATAATCAGTTACTGCTTTTAAATGAAAGTAACCTTGAAGCAATTCAAAAACCAATTTTGAAACCGAATTATATTCGATCAAATTTAACTGCTGGTATTTTACATATTGGAGTTGGAAATTTTCACAGAGCTCATCTTTCTTGGTACTTGCATCGACTTATGCAAAAAGATTTAGCAAAAGATTGGGCCATTGTTGGGTCTGGCATCACAGAATATGATGTAAATATGAGAGAGAGGCTTCAAGTTCAAGATTACCTTACGACTCTCATTGAACTAGACCCTGAAGGAAATCAGTCCTGTGAAATTGTTGGACCAATGATTGGATATGTACCAGTTGAAAAAAATAATCATCAATTAATAAATGCTATGTCAGACGAAAAAATTAAAATTGTTTCATTAACTGTAACTGAGGGAGGATATTTTTTAGATGAAAACGGTGAGTGTGATATTAAAAACCCTGATATATTAAATGATATTAATAATCCTGATGCTCCAAAAACAGTATTTGGGGTAATTGTCTCGGCATTGAGGAATAGAAAGAAAAATGATGTTGGACCATTTACTGGCTTGAGCTGCGATAACTTAATTCAAAACGGCAATAAACTAAAACAAGCTGTAATAGGGATAGCTCGGGAACAAGATTTAGAATTATCTGAGTGGATTAATAAAAATTGTACTTTTCCAAATGCTATGGTTGATTGTATTGTTCCACGCACTGGGGAAGTTGAAATAAATATTGTTAAGAACTTGGGCATTAAAGATCATGTTCCTGTTTCACATGAGGATTTTCGTCAATGGGTGATTGAAGATAAATTTTGTAGAGGGCGTCCTCCTTGGGAGATAGTTGGAGTTCAATTCTCAGATAATGTTCATGGTTATGAGGATCAAAAAATTCGAATTCTTAATGGAGGTCACCAAATCCTAGCCAATGTAGCTGAACTTTTAAATATTGAAACTGTAAAGGATGCAATGAGAAACAAAAATATAAGCGATTTATTGGAAAAAGTAGAAAAAGATGAAATCATACCTCATATAAAACCAGTCCCAGGCTATACTCCGTTAGAATACTTCAAACTTATCGCTAACAGATTTTCTAATCCATCAATACAAGATACAATTAGAAGAGTAGCATTTGACGGATCATCGCGTCATTCGGGTTTTATAGTTCCATCTATAAAAGATGGAATTAAAAATGGCACTTTGATTATCGGACTTTCTCTGGCAGAAGCTTTGTGGGCGCGAATGTGTGAAGGGACTCGTGAAGATGGTTCTGTTATTGAGCCTAATGATCCTTATTGGGAAAAATTAAATGCCTGTGCAAAAAAATCTAGAGAAAATCCCTTAAAATGGCTGGAGCAAAAGGATATTTATGGAAATACCTCTGAAGATGAAGGATTTAGAAATCACTTTTCTAAGTGGCTAAAAATGATCTATGAACAGGGTGTAGAAAATACTCTCAATGAATATCTAAAATAAATCAGTCTAGTTATACAATACCTGAAGAGGAACCGCTCTTATTTTTCCTTGTGAGTGATTTTTTCTTCTTATAATCAAGTGTACGATAAGTACTAATTGGATCAATTGAGTTACCATTTTCATATCGCGCCATAGCAACTATCGGACTTACATCTGTGTTAAAGGCTGTTTTTAAAATTTGCATGGATTTTATGGCGTCATTATTATCTTGGGCTTTATCTAAGAGTGAGTAGTTGACAAGCAATGACTTTGCATATGAATTTACTATTTCGTTTGCACTTAATATTAAACTTTCAATAGGGTCAGTAACATTATGTGATTGATCGATCATGTATGCAATATTTTTAATTTTATTATTTTGAGAAGCAGCAGTTAGTTCATTAAAGATTAAAAATAATTCATAGGGATTAATAGACCCTGCATCTAAATCGTCATCCCCAAATTTGCTATCATTAAAATGAAACCCACCCAATTTATTAACATCAATTAATCTTGAAACAATCATTTCGATATTAGTATTAGGAAGGTGGTGTCCTAAATCAACTAAGCACATCGCCTGATCTCCTAATTCTTTAGCACAGATATAACTAGTGCCCCAATCACTTATGACAGTAGAATAAAAAGCCGGCTCATAAGGTTTATGTTCTAATAAAACTGTCCAATCTTCAGGAAGGTAAGCATAAATTTTTTTCATGGAGTCTATGTATCTTTCCAACGATTTTGAAAAACTCATTTGTCCTGGGAAGTTACCTCCGTCACCAATCCATACAGTTAGCCCTTTAGATCCAAGGGCTTTACCGTTTTCAATGGATTTTGTATTTACCTCTATTGCTTTATCTCTTACTAGAGAACTTGAGTTAGTTAAACTGCCGTATTTAAAGGTCTCTTTTCCATCTGCTGGATCTTGAAACGTATTAGAGTTTACAACATCAAAGCCTATGCCATATCCGTCAGCAAATTCTTTTAACTCAGAAAAATCATCTACGTTATCCCACGGAAAATGGGGAGACACTTTATTTGTAAAGCCGATCAAATCATTGATTACCGCACAATCTTCAATTTTATCATAGATATTTTGAGGTTCTCCTATTCCAGGAAAGCGAGCAAATCGTGTTCCACCAGTTCCAACTCCCCAAGTGGGAACTGCTACTTGAAACTTCTTTACTTGATCTAAGATTAAACGAATATCTAAGTGATCCTTATTTAATTTTTTTTCTAAATATTCAAAATCAAAATCAAGTGAAGATTTTATTGACTGATTATTCTCGCTAATAGTTTCTTTTTTTACAGCTTTAAACATCGCTACCCCATCCCATGGCGGTCATAAATGCATTATGTTCTGATGTTGTATCGAGCCTTGATAACTGAGCAACAATATTAATATTACTTTTCAAGACAATTGAATATGGTTTTTCTCTTGGTAGTTTTTTATTATTAACCTCAATATCATCTATTCTTAAATGGATACTTCTTTTACCTCTCAATGTGAAAGTATAATTTTCTATAGGATCTTGGTCTTCGTATAAAAAATCTAAGACTATATTCGCGGGATTTTGATCATAATTGATAATACATAGAGACTCATGACTATATTGATCTCCATGATTTGTTGTTTTATAAGGATGGCCCTTGGCAGGTAAAAATGCATCAGGGAAAGCCCAAATTTTTTTTCCTAAAGCCTCACTCATTTTTTCTCCTTAAGGTTCTCACAAAAGATGGGAAACCAATACTTAAAATTAAAAGTAATCCAGTAAAGATTATGATACCCACGCCAGGAACGTTTAGCAATCCTAATCCAAATGATAACATCCCAAGGATAAATATAGAAATTACAACTCCCAAAATTGATCCAGATCCGCCATAAATGTATACGCCGCCTAAAACAACCATTGTTATAATTTCTAATTCCCACCCAAAAGCAATATTGGGACGAACACTTGATAGTCTTCCAGATAAAAATATGGCCGCTATAGCGGAAAATAGGCCATTTAGAGTAAAAAGGACAAAAGTATATTTATCTACAGCAATACCGGTGTATTGAGCCGCATCAGGATTATTGCCAATTGAGTATATTTTTTTTCCAACGGAAGTTTTATGTAAAATAAATGCAAAAACAAATGCTAATAAAATAAATGTAAGAAAAGCATATGGAATATAACCATAAAGATACCCACCTCCTAATTTACCTACAAGTTTTGGAAACTTGTTATAATAAGAGTCCTCTAAGAAAGAATAAGCCAGACCCCTAAATAGGGACATTGTACCAATAGTTACTATAATAGAGGGAATTGCGAATTTAGTAATGATAGCTCCGTTAAACGCTCCACACAAAGCACCGCTTAACAATGTCAATAATAAGACTAACCAAGTGTCGTAACCAAGGCTTGTTGTATATCCTAAGACAACAGAAGAGACTGCTATAATAGATGCAACTGATAAATCAATCTGTCTTGCAATAATTACAAATGTCATTGTTAATGCAATAATTGCTTTTTCGCTGAAAAGAAAAGTGCTGTCGATAAGATTATATAGATCTAAAAAATAAGGCGAGATGTTAGAGTTTATGATTAGAATGGAAACTAAAACTACAAAAAGAATAAATTCTTTTTTGTATAAAATATCTAGTAATTTAAAAGGTGGTTTATCTGGTATTATGCTCATTAGTTTTCCACCATTATTGTTTTTTCTTTTCGCTGCTCAGTTTTCGTATTTATAATTATAGCTAATAATATTATTGCTCCGGATATGGCTAATTGCCAAAACTGAGAAATATCAACAGCTGGTAAAGCATTTCGAATTAGGCCTATTAGAAGGGCTCCTAAAACACATCCCAAAACTGTTCCGACGCCTCCCATAACACTAATGCCACCAACTACACACGCAGAGATTACAGTAAGTTCAAATCCTATTGCTATTTGAGTAGAGGCTACAGAATATCGAGCAACCCATAAATATCCGCATAATCCTGCAAAAAATCCTGAGAGTGAATATGCCATTATAATGTATTTATTTTCATTAATTCCTATGTATTTCGCGGCATCTGGGTTACCTCCAAGTGAATATAGGTTTCTTCCAAAGCGAGTATGATTAAGCAATATATATATGACTATAAAAACTAAGACTGCTAACCAAAATAGGAATGAAAGAGATAAAAATTTAACGTGTATTAAAGCTAAAAAGTCTTCAGAGAATTCATTTGAATAAACTTGCTTACCATCACTGACAAAATAAATTAAACCTCGATAGATACTTAATGTTCCCAAAGTAGTAACAATGAAAGGAACTTTTAAAATAGCGATAGAGATACCATTCAAAACACCTAAAATTGTTCCAATTACACAAGAGAGAGCGATGAAATAGTAAACGGGTAATTCTGGATGGACAGTCGAAAGCAATGATATAAGCATTCCAGAAAGTGCAAGATTAGATGCTACTGATAGATCAATTGCACGAATTAAAATTACAATCATCTGACTTAATGCAAGAATAATTAGTATTGAAGTGTCAGTTAAAACATCAGAGATACTTTTTGGGGTTACAAAAAGTGGGTTAGCAAAGCCCACCGCAATTAATATAATTAAAATAATTGAGAATAAAATGAAATCTCTATTTAATAAGATTTTTTTCATGACTCTCCACTTGCTAACTTGACAATTTGTTCTGAAGAGGCCTCTTTAACATTTAAAATATCTTTAATGAGCCCTTTGTACATCACCACAACTCTATCACACATACCTAATATCTCAGGTAACTCAGAAGAGATCATCATTATAGACATCCCCTCTTCTACTAGCTCTCCCATAAATTCGTGGACAGCAGACTTAGATCTTACATCAATGCCTTTGGTGGGCTCGTCTAGTATCAATACCTCAGGTTTTGTTGAAAGCCACTTAGCTATAACAGTCTTTTGTTGGTTGCCCCCTGATAAGCTTTGAGTTAATTGACTCCAATATGAAACTTTTATATTTAATTTTTCCTGCATGGCAGAAGAGTTTTTTATCTCTTTTAATGTATTCATCACATAAAAGTTAGAGTTTCTATCCATGACAGCCATATTGATATTGTCTTTAACTGACATAAGGCCAGTCATTCCCAACTGTTGTCTTTCCTCAGATAGATAAACTATACCTTGATCGATAGCATCACTTGGTTTTCTAATTAAGATTTTTTGATCTTTAAATAGTATCTCTCCCTCATCTAGTTTTGTAATTCCAAAAATAGATTTCATGATTTCTGTTCGACCAGAACCTACTAAACCATAAAAACCT
>CACMWO010000039.1 GCA_902617465.1 uncultured Alphaproteobacteria bacterium
CTGAGGAGGTAATTACCACAGAAGAACAACCGCCTGTAGAAGAAGTAGCAGTTGAAAAACAAGCTGAAGAGTTGAAGACAGAAGAGACTTCTGAGCCGGAGGAAAAGAAAGAAGAAACTCCTGCAAAAGAAGAGCCAAAAGAGGAAGAGGGTTCAACTGAGGTTTCAGAGGATAAACCCGAAACTAAAGAGTAATTACTTGTGACTCCCTTTGAGAAGCATTTCATACAAGTTGGTGTAATTGGCAGACCTAAAGGAACTAAGGGTCTGCTAAGGTTTCACAGTTATTTAAATGATGATCGTGATGTAAATCAATTTAAAAAATTTTATTTAGATAATGAAAAAACTATTAACTTAAAACTAGTATCTTTTGATAAAAAAAGCCCACTTATAACAATCGACGAAATAAATAATAGAACAGACATTGAAAAGTTTGTTAATAAAAAAATTTTTTTAAAAAAAGAACAACTATCACCAGTAAAAGGAAATGAATATTATTTCCACGATCTAGAGGGACTTGAGGTATTTGATAATAAAGACCAGAGAGTTGGAGAAGTTGCTTCAGTTGTAAATTTTGGTGCAGGGGATTTATTGGAAATATATTTTATTAAAAGTAAAAAAAAGGAATTTTTCAGATTTACTGAGCAAAACTTTCCATTTGTAAATATTAAAGAAAAAAAAATTATAATTAAAAATTAATGTTAAAATTTAATATTCTTACTTTATTTCCGGAAGTTTTTCCTGGAATTTTACAACATGGCTTGTTAGGCAAAGCTCTGTCAAAAAATCAATTCGAAATCAATACGATCAATATAAGAGATTACAGTGATTTATCTGCGAACTCTGTTGATGATAAACCATTTAGTGGTGGCGCAGGTATGGTATTAAGACCTGATATAATTTCAAAATCTATAGAAGCAAACTTTAATAAAAATGAATTAGATAGCTGTATTAAAATATGTTTTTCTGCTAAAGGTAAAAAACTCACTCAAAAAAAATTAACTAACTATAATTTCAATCAAGATTTTATCTTACTAAATGGTAGATATGAGGGCATTGACCAAAGAGTAATTGATTATTATAAATTCCAAGAGATTTCTGTGAGCGATGTCATCTTAAACGGAGGAGAGATAGCATCATTATTATTTATTGAGGCGTTAATGAGACTTCAACCTGGTGTTCTTGGAAATAATGATACTCACATTATTGAGTCATTTCAAAATGGACTAGTTGAACATGATCAATTTACCAGACCAAACCCATGGATAACCCCTGATCAGTCAGAAATAGAAGTACCATCTATACTCGTGAGTGGCAAACATGCTGATATAGATCTTTGGAAACACCAAAATTCGTTGGAAAATACTGAAAAAAATAGACCAGATTTATTTAAAAACTATTTAAAAAAAAACAAAAATGAGTAGAATATGCCGCTCTGATACCACCCATATATTAATATTGGATGGAGCACACAATGAATGAAATTATTAAAAATTACGAACAATCACAAATTCAGCAGATTTTAAAAAGTTCAAAGGTTTCAGACTTCGCGCCAGGTGACACTGTCAAAGTTAACGTTAAGATCAAAGAAGGCAATAAAGAGAGAGTGCAAGCATTTCAAGGTGTCTGTATTGGTAAAAAAAATAATGGTCTTAATTCTTCATTTACTGTTAGAAAGATTTCTAGTGGCGAAGGTGTTGAAAGAGTTTTTCCATTATACAGTAATGTTATCGACTCAATCGAACGTGTAAAAGTTGGCGATGTAAGAAGAGCTAAATTATATTATCTAAGAGGTTTGTCTGGTAAAAAAGCAAGAATTGCCGAAAGAACTGACGGTCGATCATATGACGATAACCAATTTGTATCAACAATCGAAGATGCTGAAGAAATGTCAGAGGTTAGTACTGAAGAAAATAAATCAGAAACACCTGTAACTGAAGAATCATCAAAGGAAGAAGCTAAAGAGACCAAAACAGAGGAAAATTCAACTCAAGAAGCCCCTAAGTCTGAAGACAACTCTAAAGAAGAAATTAAAGAAACTAAATCAGAGGTATCATCACCACAAGAAGATCCCAAAGCTGAAGAAGAGCCGAAAGAGGAAAAGCCTGTAGAGAAAAAAATAGAAGAGGCAGAAACTAAAAGCTAAAAGTATTATCTTGAGCAACCAAGGCCCAAAAACACTTTTTGATAAAATCTGGTCTGAGCATCTTGTCGGTCAAAGAGAAGATGGGACTAATCTTTTATATATTGATCGTCATTTAGTTCATGAAGTAACTAGCCCTCAAGCTTTCGAAGGATTAAAACTATCCAATCGTCCCGTTCATAGACCAGAGGCTACGATAGCTGTCGCAGACCATAATGTTCCTACTATAAATAGACAAAATATTGAGGACCCACAAAGTAAAATTCAGGTCGAAACTCTAGCAAAAAACACTAAAGAGCATGGAATTCAATATTTTGATTTAATGGACCAAAGACAAGGTATTGTTCATATCATTGGTCCTGAGCAGGGAATTACCCAACCGGGCATGACAATTGTCTGTGGAGACAGTCACACCTCTACTCATGGAGCTTTCGGAGCTCTCGCTTTTGGTATCGGAACAAGTGAAGTTGAGCACGTTCTGGCTACGCAAACAATTGTTCAAAATCCTGCAAAAAATATGAGAATTTCGGTAAATGGTGAACTTCCCTTTGGGGTAAATTCTAAAGATTTAATCTTGTACATAATTGGAAAAATTGGAACAGCTGGGGGAACTGGTCATGTAATTGAGTATGCTGGTTCATCTATCATGGGTCTTTCTATGGAAGGCAGAATGACTATTTGTAATATGAGCATTGAAGCTGGTGCTCGCGCTGGATTAATTAGCCCAGATCAAACAACGTTTAATTATATAAAAGGTAGACCTTATGCTCCTGGAACTGAACACTGGGATCAAGCAGTAGAATACTGGTCATCTCTTCCCTCAGATAATGATGCAAATTACGATCATGAAATAGTTATAGATAGTTCAGAAATTGACCCAATGGTGACATGGGGCACTAGCCCTGAGGATGTTGTGTCAGTGAAAGGCACGGTGCCAAATCCAAGTAGTGCTAAAACAGAAAATAAAAAGAAAAGTATCGAAAGATCACTTGAGTATATGGGTCTTAAGCCCGGAACAAAAATTACAGACATAAAATTAGATAAAATATTTATTGGTTCTTGCACAAATGGTCGAATTGAGGATTTAAGAAAAGTTGCATCTATTGTTAAGGACAAAAAGATTGCTTCACACGTTCAAGCAATGATAGTACCAGGATCAGGCTTAGTTAAAAAACAAGCAGAAGAAGAAGGAATTGATATAATTTTAAAAGATGCTGGCTTCGAATGGAGAGAGGCTGGATGTTCAATGTGCCTTGGCATGAATCCCGATCAATTAAAACCAGGTGAAAGGTGCGCATCAACTTCTAATAGAAATTTTGAAGGTAGACAAGGCCGAGGTGGTAGAACTCATTTAATGAGTCCTGAGCTTGCTGCGGCATCCGCTATTACTGGAAACATTTCAGATATAAGAGATTTTACATAAAATGGATAAGTTTCATTCTTTAAAAGGTATCGCAGCTCCTTTACCAATTGTTAATATCGATACTGATATGATCATCCCAAAGCAATTTCTCAAAACAATCAAAAGAACTGGTCTTGGTGTAAGTTTGTTTTATGAGATGAGATATGATAACGATGGAAACCTCATCAAAGATTTTGTTTTGAATACATCTCCTTTTGATCAGTCAAAAATTTTGGTTGCTGGTGATAATTTTGGATGTGGATCAAGTAGAGAACACGCCCCTTGGTCTCTTAAAGATTTTGGAATAAGAAGCGTAATTTCAACAAGTTTTGCAGATATTTTCTATAATAATTGCTTTCAAAATGGAATTTTACCGATAGTTGTCAGCCCTGAAAACCTCGATCAATTAATGACAGCAGCTAAAAATCAAATTGAGTTCAATATTGACCTTCCGGAGCAAATCATTAAAGCTGGCAATCATTCAATCAATTTTGAAATTGAAGAATTCAGAAAAGAAAGACTTTTACAGGGATTAGACGATATAGGCATTACCCTTGGTTACCAAGACAAAATTAATGCATACGAAGAGGATAAAAAAAATAAAAAACCTTGGTTATTTAAAAAAAATTAAATGAGTTCTAGAATTTTAGTTTTACCTGGAGATGGCATAGGTGTGGAAGTTGCAGATCAAGCCATAAGAGTAATTGAAAAATTAAATGAGCAAGGTCTTAATGCAAGTTATGAAAAAGATTTAGTTGGAGGCGCTTCTTATGATGTTAATGGCGAACCTTTGACTAACTCTGTTTTAGAGAAAGCAAAAAATTCAGATGCTGTATTATTGGGAGCAGTTGGTGGATCAAAGTGGGATGACGTAGAAAGATCAAAAAGACCAGAAGCTGGACTTTTAGGTTTGAGGAAAGAATTAGAACTTTTTGCAAATCTGAGACCTGCTTTAGTTTTTGATGCTCTTGTTTCAGCTTCAACTTTAAAAAATGAAGTGGTAAACAATTTAGATATTATGATTGTAAGAGAATTGACTGGTGGTGTATATTTTGGTCAACCTCGAGGAATAGAAAACACGCCAAATGGTAAGAAAGCGATTGACACACAAATTTATCACGATTACGAAATCGATAGGATTGCTAGAGTTGCTTTTGATTTAGCCAGAAAAAGAAATAATAAAGTAACATCTGTTGAGAAAGCTAACGTTATGGAAACAGGTGTACTCTGGAGAGAGATTGTGAAAGAAACTCATAAAGATTTTTCAGATATTACACTAGAAAATATGTTAGCAGATAATTGTGCTATGCAACTTGTTAGAAACCCAAAGCAATTTGATGTAATAGTTACAGATAATCTTTTTGGAGATTTGTTGAGTGATTGTGCTGCTATGCTGACTGGTTCGCTTGGAATGTTACCATCGGCATCATTGGGGGAAGAAAAAAATGGCAAAAGACATGGGCTTTTTGAGCCTGTTCATGGAAGCGCCCCTGATATTGCAGGTCAAGATAAAGCAAATCCAATTGCTACCATTTTAAGTTTGTCTATGATGTTAAAATATAATCTCAATAAACCAGAGTTATCCAACAAAGTAGAAAGTGCTGTCCAAAAAATTCTTTCTGAGGGTTATAGAACTGGAGATATTTACACAAATGAAGACCAAACTCTTGTCTCCTGTTCTAAAATGGGCGATTTAATAATCGAGAGAATTTAAGTTGGCTTCTTCTAAAAAACCTAAAATTGCTGTTGTCGGAGCAACTGGAAATGTCGGTAGAGAGGTTTTAGATATTATTGATGAAAAAGAAATTCAATATTCTGATTTAATCGCTTTAGCTTCTTCTCGTTCTAAAGGAAGTACAATTGATTACGGAGAAAACAAGTCTGTTGTAGTAGCAGATTTAGCTGAATATGATTTTTCTGATACTGACATAGCTATTTTTTCACCTGGTGCGAAAGTTTCAAGTGAGTTTGCTCCTAAAGCAGCCAAGCAAGGATGTATAGTAATTGATAATACCTCCCATTTTCGAACAGATCCAGATGTCCCATTAGTAGTCGCTGAGGTTAATCCTGAGGCGCTAAAAGATTTTAGAAAAAAAAATATAATTTCTAATCCTAATTGTTCAACTATGGGGATGCTAGTTGCGGTTAAACCCTTGCATGATCATTTCAAAGTTAAAAGAATTGTTGTTTCAACTTATCAATCAGTATCTGGTGCAGGTAAAGAAGCTGCAGATGAATTATTTAATCAAACTAAATCAATCTATGCAAATGAAGCAGTAGTGAAGGAAAAATTTACTAAACAAATTGCTTTTAATGTTATCCCGCATATAGATGTTTTCTTAGAGGACGGTCAAACCAAAGAAGAGTGGAAAATGTACAATGAAACAAAAAAAATTCTTGATCAAAACATAGAACTAACCGCAACTTGTGTTCGAGTACCAGTATTTATATCTCATTCACTAGCTGTAAACATCGAGTTTGAAAAGCCTTATGAAGAGGACCAAATAAGAGAAATTTTTAAGAAATCCCCTGGTCTAAAAATGATTGATTACCGTGCTGATGAGGGGTACGTAACTCCGATTGAATCTGCAGGTTTAGACCCTGTCTACGTTAGCAGAATTAGAAGAGACCCCACTATTCCAAATGGTCTTAATTTCTGGTGCGTGTCTGACAATTTAAGAAAGGGAGCTGCTTTAAACACTGTACAAATAGCAGAAATCTTGATCAAAGATTATTTAAGCTCTTAGCTTTAAATCTTTTTTTTCTTTTTTTAGAACGTATTTTATTTTTTAGCAAAATATCATAAATATCATTCGTAACATTTTCTAGTATTTCTCTTGTTGTATTTTTTTTATAGATACAGTGAGCATATAAAGCTGTAGATTGGTCGCCAGCTCCATGAAATCTTTCTTTGAAATTGATGTAAGGTGTTTCTATGACAAAAATTTCTCTTTTATTACAAATAATATTTAATATTTTTTTATTTTTTGGAA
>CACMWO010000040.1 GCA_902617465.1 uncultured Alphaproteobacteria bacterium
TCAGCTGCGCTGATAATACTATTTTTATTAGTAATTTTTTTTTATTTTATATATAAACCTTTATTTTTAATTTTTTTAATATTACTAGTATTTACATTCTATTTTTTTAGAGATCCTGAAAGAGTCGTCCCATTAGGTGATGATATTTTAGTTAGCCCAGCAGATGGACTAATTACAAATATTAGTGAGTACAAAGAGGGAAAAAAAAGTTATACCAAAGTTTCAATTTTTTTGAGTGTGTTTAATGTACATATCCAAAGATTACCAGTTTCAGGTCAAATTACCAAAATTGATTATATTGAAGGTAAATTCATCAATGCAACTCTAGATAAAGCAAGTGAAGAAAATGAAAGATCTAGATTAACTCTTAAATCTGGATCTAACGTTATATACATAACACAAATAGCTGGTTTAATTGCAAGAAGAATAATTTGTTATCTTAAAACTAATCAGAGAGTAAACCAAGGTGATAGATATGGAATTATCAAGTTTGGAAGCAGAGTAGATATAGAATTTCCTAACTCATACAATCTAATGGTAAGCATTGGTCAGCAATGTATCGGTGGTGAAACTATCATTGCTAGAGATTTTAAAAACAACAAAAATATACAATCTAGAGAATATAAAAAGATTTAGACATTTAGATGACCGAACATCCGCTCACTAAATTTATACCTAATTTAATTACATTAATGTCACTTATTGCAGGTATTTCCTCAATAAAGTTCTCTATTCAAAGTAATTTTAAGATTGCTGTGCTTATGATAATGCTTGCGGCCTTCTTCGATTTCTTTGATGGATGGATGGCTAGAAAATTAAAAAAGTCATCTCAATTTGGAGCTGAATTAGACTCTCTATCAGATTTTATTAGTTTTGGATTAGCTCCATCTTTACTTATAAATTTAAGTTTTACTAATGAGCTAGGTAGAATTGGATGGGTTATAAGTCTTTTTTATATTATTTGTGCAGCTCTTAGACTTGCTCGTTTTAATATTGAAAATATGAGAGAGCAAAGCAAAGTATTTTATGGCATACCCTCACCAGCTGCAGCAGGTATCATAATGATTCCGCTTTATCTAGATTTTATTGAACAAATACAATTTACTATCAATTATCCCATTGTAAGTGCCTTATTAATTGTATTTGCCGGAGCTATGATGATTAGTAGAGTTCCGACTCCTTCTGTGAAAAATCTAAAAGTAAAAACTCTATATTTTAGATTTATGATTATTTTTACAGTTATTATTCTAATATTTTTAATAAGTTATTTTTGGCAAACAACTCTTTTAGTTGCTTCTATTTATTTATTATTCTCTTTATTAAGTTTGTTTATTTACTTTATTAAATTTTTTAGAGGAGTTAGTTAAGTATTTTGATTTAAGCATCAAAGCTGATGGAGTTACAAGTAAAGTCAATAAAGTAGAAAAAAGAAGTCCAAAAACAATTGCCCTAGATAAATCTACCCACCACTGTGTGTCAGGGGAGTTATAACTATATTCAAAGTTTACAAAATCAATATTTAATTTTAAAGCCATGGGAAGCAAACCAAGCACCGTAGTAGTTGTAGTCAATAAAACAGGTCTTAATCTTTGTGCACCTGTCATTAAAATGGCATCTCTAGCATCATTTGTCTTTTTTATTAATCTATCGAAGGTATCAATTAAGACAATATTGTTGTTTACAACTATACCTGCTAACGAGATAACACCTATCCCGCTCATGACTATTCCAAATGGTTGTTTTGTAATTAAGAGTCCTAAAACAACACCCACCGTTGACATAATTACAGCAAATAAAATTAATAAGGTGCTACTAAAACTATTAAATTGGGTCAAAAGAATTAAACCCATTAAAAATACAGCTATCAAAAAAGCTTTTTGTAGAAAAGCTTTAGACTTCTGCTGACTTTCATCCTCTCCCTTAAATTCTATTTTTACTCTAGGGTCAATATTTGCTGAATTAAATTCAGGTATATCTAAACCAAAGTTATTTGGAATATTGAATTTTTCAATTCCAAGCCAATGTTTTATAAGTCTGACATAAGCATCAGTTTGATAAAATCTAGTTACATCTGATTTAATTGTTTCAATTCTATTCTGCTCTACTCTGGTCAAATTTCCTGTCTCTTGATTGGTTTCAATTTTAGTAAAATTTGAAATTGGTACATAGCCTGCAGATGTCGGTATCTTAATACTGTCTAATTGATCGATCGTTCTCTGTTCTTTTGGCAATCGAAGGTAGATGGGTATAGATTCATCACTATCATCAGGTCTAAATTCACTTAATTTTAGCCCACTTGTAAGAAGTTTTATGGTGTTGCCTATTATTGAAATACTAGCACCATATTTTGCAGCCTCTTCTCTATCAACATAAAGCTCATATTCAATACTAGGAGAGGGTAGAGAAGTTTCTAAATCCTTTAAACCAGATATGCTAGATAAATATTTTTCAATTCTTTTGAGTTCTTGAACTGTGATTTTAGGATCAGAAGAAGTTAAATTGATTTCAATGGGCTTCCCTCTAGGAGGGCCTGCTCTTAAAGTTCTTGTTTCAACTTTAATCCCAGGAATAGATGAAGTTTCTTGTCTTATTTCGGAAATTATTGTTTCTGCTTTTCTTCTTTTATCCCAATCTTTGAATTCTATATCTATAAATCCTATAATATCAGGCGAGCTTTCTTGTCTATTTTCTACATTCCCTGATGTTGTATAGACAGACTCAAATTCATTATTCTTTTTTTGTAAGTTTAATACCTGTGACTCTACTTTTGCAACAAGTCTATCTTTTTCTAAAACTGAGAGATTGCCTGTAGCATAAATAATTACTTTGGTATTCTCTGCTTCAACTGAAGGAAAAAAAGTAACTCCCTTACCAAACTTTCCATATGCACCATAGATACCAACTAACAATATAAGAGATAGAAAAACTATTTTTATAGGATTATTAATACAGAGTCTTAAAATAAAAAGGTAAATTTTAGTAAAAAAACCTACTTTTTCTAAATCAGTTAAGTCTTCGTCATCATCAGCATTTATTCTAGGAATAATCATTTTCTGAAAAAAACCTTTATTTTTAATATATCTAAAAACAAAAAACAAAATGACCCCAATTGAAATTGTTGTTATGGCTTTTGCTCCCATATTTATGTAGCTATCAAATTCTAGCTGGGATAAAAAATTGAATGCAACAAAATTAATAATACCAAATAAAATTAAAGGTATAATAAAGAAGAGAAAAAGATTTTTAATTTTATAGGCCTGAGTTCCAATTATAGGAATGACTATTAATGCCATAGCTAAACTTGAACCCAAAACAGATATTACTGTTATTGGTATATATTTCATAAAACCACCAGTTGTACCTGGCCAAAATAACAGAGGAATAAACGCTGCTATAGTAGTAAAAGTTGAAGCCATGATTGGAAGAGACATTCTTGATGCAGCCTTTATGTATGACTCTGCTAGTCCCATACCTTCTTGTATTTTTCTTTGGGCATATTCAACTACAACCACAGCCCCATCAACAAGTAGCCCAACTGAAAGAATTAATCCAAACAAAACAACCATATTGATTGTAAAGCCAAGTGAATAGAGGATTAAAATAGATGATAAAAAAGAACCCGGTACTGCTAAACCTACCAGTAAACTAGATCTTATACCAAGAAAGATAACTACCACACTCATAACAAGTATTATTGAAAAAATTACATTATTTTGGAGATCTCCTAGCATACTTTTAATATTAACAGACTCATCACCAGAAAAAGTTATGTTGACCTTTGAAGGAAGAATTTTTTGCTCTTCTTTTACCAACTGTTTTACTTGATCAACAGTCTCTACAATGTTTGCTCCAATTCTCTTAGATATCTCTAAAGTAAAAGCAGACTTATTATTCAATCGGGCAAATTTTTCTGGATCTTTAAAGGTTCTTTTAAGCTGGGCAATATCTTTAAATTTAATTGTTTTTTTATCATTTACCTTTATTGGTGTATTAAAAACATCATTTAGACTCTCATATAAACCAGGAATTTTAATTACAAATCTTCCATCTCCTGTATCAAGATTTCCAGCAGAAACTATTTGGTTATTAGATCTTACAAAATTTAATATTTCATTTAAATTTAATCCATAAGCTTCTATTTTGTTTTGATCAATAACAATATCTAGTTGCTCTTCTCTTTCACCACCAATATTTACTTCTAAAACATTTGGTAAAGATTGTATTTTGTCTTTAAGGTCATTTGAAATTTTTTTTAGTAAAAATTCAGATATGTCACCACTTATAGATACAACTAAAATAGGAAATAAACTTATATTGACCTCACTTACCTTGGGCTCATCTGCATCATCAGGTAAATCTGACTTTGCTCTGTCAACTTGTTCTCTAGTATCTAAAAGTGCTTGATCAGGATCAAACCCAGCATCAAACTCAAGTAAAACATTTCCACCACCTTGATAAGAAGTGCTAGTCATTTCTTTTTTTCCTTCGATATTTGAAACTTCATCTTCAACAGGTTTTATTAAAAGCTTTTCAGAGTCTTCTGGTGATATTCCTGTTAAACCAAGAGATACATATATATATGGCAAACTTACATCTGGCGATGATTCTTTAGGAATATTGTTAAACACAAGCGATCCACTAACAATAACAAATAGGAAAATGGAAATTGTAGTTCTGTAGTATTGACTTGCTAAGTTAACCAAGCTCATGATTAATTATAATTAACTTTTTCTCCTGCAGACACGTATTGCTGTCCAACAATTATAATTTTTTCTTTTTGACTTAAACCAGACACTAACATGTAATCAGAGGTATCTTCTATAACGTTAATTTTTTTAAATTGTACGGTGTTATCAGACCCTATAACTTTTACACCTAACTCTCCTGAGTCTCCCAAAGCTAGAATTGAGGGAGAAATTTTATGCGCAAGAACATTTCCTTTAATTATAGAAATTATTGATGATAATCCATCTTTATACCTAAGATCTTTATTTTCAACTTTAACAACAATTTCAAAAGTTTTAGTCTCCGGATCCGAAATAGGAGAAATATAGTCAATTGTGCCATTAACTTTTTCATCAAGTATTGTCACCTCAACTTTATTTTCTAAGGATATATCTAGAATTTCATTTTCATTAATATAACCAAATATTTTTAATGAGCTTAAATCAATAATTTCATAGACTTTTTCGCCAGGCATCACAAGCTCTCCAGCAATCTTATGACCGTCTAAAAGCATTCCACCAAATGGTGCAAAAAGAGCATATTTGTCAAATTCACTTTGAGACAATAAGTTTAATTTATATAAATCAGCGTTCGTTTTATAATCGTCTAATTCAACTATATGCTGACCTTTTTTTATTTTAGATCCTGCTTTGACCAACACTTTTTCTATCGTAGTCATAACCTCACTCTTAACTTCAATTCTCCTTAAAGCTTCAGTAGTTGAACTAAAAACAATACTATCTTTTATCGTTTGTGCAGAGGAGTCTATAACCTCAACAAAAAATAATTTTTCATCTGTTTCTTCTTTGCTCCCCCATTCTGATGAGTAACATATAGAGTTAAAAAGTGTTATGATTGATACAATAATTATTTTTTTTATGGTGGGTAACATGGATGAGTTTAAACCTACTAGAATATATGTAAACGAATACATATCAGATTATGAGTAAAAAATATATGTAAACGAATACATATCAGATTATGAGTAAAATTAAATGAAACAGTGGTATAAAACTAGAAAAAAAGACCCTTTTTACATAAAAGCAAAGAAAAATGACATTATTTCTAGAGCTTATTACAAATTAGAGGAAATAGATAAAAAACACAATTTATTCAAAAACGATAAAAAAATATTAGATGTTGGATGTTCACCAGGTGGCTGGACACAATATATATTGAATAAAAACCCAGAAAACAAAATAGTAGGTATTGATATACTACCAACTGTTAAGCAGATTGAGGGAAAATTTAAATTTTATATGATGGATTTAAATCAGTATCAATCAATTGATGAATTATTTACATTAAATAAATACACTTTTGACTCGATAATTTCTGATATCGCACCAAACACAAGTGGAAACCAATTTTTAGATCAAACCAATAGTTATGATTTGAGTATGCTTTCAGCAAAATTTATTGAAAAATATTTAAACAAAGGTGGTAATTTTTTAGTAAAAAACTTTCAAGGAGAGGATACAGAAAAGTTATTTAAGTTTGTTAAAACTTATTTTGACAAAACACAATACATTAAACCAGCTGCATCAGATAAAAAAT
>CACMWO010000041.1 GCA_902617465.1 uncultured Alphaproteobacteria bacterium
TAAATTTTAAAGAGCAACAAAATTTAGAGAACACTTCTGATATAATCCTCGACTCAAGTTTCAAAATTAAATCTAAGCCTAAGCCTAATAAAAATGTTTTAATTGCTGCTCTTAATGACAGTCTCGGAAGTCAAATTGAATCAATGACTTCTTATGATCCCAATCAATCAGCGTTTATCCAAATTGGTGCTTTTAAAAAAGAAAAAGTCTCAAAAATTGTTGCTGATGATGTAGCAAAAAAAATAGGCACACGCGTGGAAGTCAGGCCAACATTAGTTTCAGATCCAGTAATGTACAGGATTTTAGTTGGGCCTGAACATAAAGATCAAATTGTAAATGTTATTGCCGATATCATGGAACTAGGGATATCAGATTATTTTTTAACACAAGGATAAATTGATAAGTGAACGAGAATGAAGCCAAGGAAATTTTTAACTATCTTTTAAAAGATCATAATTTAGATAAATTTTTAGAATTTTGTACTGATGATATTAAATTTATATTACATCCAAAGCATGTTGCAGCAGGGGAGTATGACAGAAAAACTATTTATGACCTTTTTGCTCATCTTGCGAAATCTTTTCCCAACTGGAGTGAAGCCATTGATGAGGTTTATCATGATCAAGAAAAAAAAGTTTTTATTATTATTTCAAAAGGTAATTCTTCAACAATAACAGATATTTGGGATATCCAATTTGCCCATTATAATGATGATGGAAAAATATTTAAAGTAGAAGACCGGATAGACACTCTTCACCTTGCCGAAGGCAATGTCGGCCCTAGAATTTAATTTTATTTTTTTTTAGCCTTAGTGCATTAAGTTTTATAAAGCCCTCTGCATCACGTTGATCGTAATTAGAACTTTCAAATGTTGCAAGATTTTCGTCATATAAGCTATTAGGCGACTGTCTTCCAATAACAATCACGTTACCTTTATATAGTACAAGTTTTACTTGGCCATTTACTCTTTTCTGCGTTGCGTCAATTGCCTTTTGCATCATCACTCTTTCTGGAGCAAACCAATATCCATTATAAACTAATCTTGCATATTTTGGCATGAGTTCATCTTTAGTAAAAACCTCTTCTCTATCAAGTGTTATGCTTTCCATTGCTCGATGTGCTTTAAGAAGAATTGTACCGCCAGGTGTTTCATAGACACCGCGTGATTTAATTCCTACGTACCTATTTTCTACGATATCCACTCTTCCAATTCCATTTGATGCTCCTAATTTATTCAACTTTTCTAATAAATTGAAAGGGGATAATTTTTTACCATTGATAGCAATCGGGTCGCCATTTTTAAATTGAATGGTTATCACTGTCTCTTTGTTTGGGGCTAACTGAGGACTTTTAGAAATACCAAAAACATTTTCAGGCGGTCTTTTCCAGGGGTCTTCAAGAATTTTTCCTTCCGCAGAACGATGAAGAATATTTGCATCCACACTATAAGGGGACTCTTTTTTATTATGTTTCATGATAGGGATTTTGTTTTTGGCTGCGAATTCCAATAGTTTTGTTCTTGATGATAAATCCCACTCTCTCCAAGGTGCGATCACTTTTATTTTGGGTTCTAAGGCATAGTAAGAAAATTCAAATCGTACTTGGTCATTTCCTTTACCAGTTGCTCCATGAGATACAGCATTCGCTTTTTCTTTTTTTGCAATTTCAATTTGTCTTTTTGCTATTAATGGTCGAGCAATTGATGTACCTAGAAGGTACTCACCCTCATAGATTGTATTACAACGAAACATAGGAAAAACATAATCTCGAACAAATTCTTCTTTTAAATTTTCTATATATATTTTCTTTGCGCCAAGTTTTTTTGCTTTGTTTTTTGCTTCAGCTAACTCTGCGCCTTGACCAAGATCCGCTGCATAAGCAATGACATCTGCGTTATATTCAGTTTGCAGCCATTTCAGTATTACGCTTGTGTCCAATCCGCCTGAGTAGGCTAAAACAATTTTATTTTTCATTTTCTTAGCAGTCTTGTTGAAGAGAATTATACGCGTTAGTAAAACCAATTAACGTGTATGTATCTGTTGTCTCTGTACCTCTTTTAGAATACCCGACAACTGTCATTTTTTTACCAGCTTTTAAAGCTTTAATGATAACAGTATCGTCTGCCATCGACCAAGCAGAATCGTCCTCTCCAAAAAATTGATAATTTTTCGAGTCAATTGTAACTTTAACATATTTTTGTGAGTCATATGGATAACCAGCGTCTATTCTTACATATTCAGCAGCACCTTCTTTGAATACATAAAAAATTACTGCACCTCTATTTGTATAGTCGCCCTTTTCTGAAGTCGGTACCTGAAAAATTGAGCATGTTTTGTTGTTTATTTTTTTAAAGGACCACTTGCCGTGCTCAAAGTCAATGGAATGACTAGCAAACAAATTAGTCATTAAAAAGAATAGGCATAATGTTAAGTATGATAATTTTCGTTTAAACATGCTGATTTAATGTCAGAGAATATACCAATTAAGATTGATTTTTAAAATAATAAATGGAAAGATATAGGTGGAGAGGTTAATGGCTAAAGTTAAAAATCCCTTTGTGGAGGCACTTCAAAATATTGCTGAAAGACAAGATATTGGAAGTTTTAAGAAAATTTTCGATTATTTTGGTCCTAGATTGAAATCTTTTTTGATGAAGTCAGGCGCGGATGACGCCATTGCAGAGGAAATCATTCAAGAGACCATGACTATTATCTGGACCAAAGCTGATTATTATGACCCTTCTGTGGCTTCGCCGAGCACCTGGATTTATACTATCGCTCGTAACAAGAAAATTGATATTTTAAGGAAAACTAGAAAAGCAGTTTTGGAAGACATCGAGACTGCCATCTTACCTCCTGTTGAGTCTAAAGCAGATGAGAATATCGAACATGACCAAAAATTTGAAATGGTTGCGAAATATTTAGATGATCTTCCAAAAGATCAACTAGATCTATTAAAAATGAATTTCTTCGAGGAGAAATCACATGGTGAAATAGCTGAGATAACCAAAATTCCTTTAGGTACCGTAAAATCAAGAATCCGTCTAGCATTAGAGAAAATCCGCGGCAAATTGGAACAAGACGGCAGGATGGTTAATCTAAATAATGAAAGTGAAAGTATGGTAAACTGATGACATTCGAAATTCTTAGTACGCCCCTGAATTCACCTGCAAGTCTTATTTTTCAGCAGTGTTTAACTGAAGTAGATCCTGAAAATAGGTCTCTCAACTCTGCAATGAATGAGGTGGGCGGATATTTTTTAGATAGGGCTGATGTGTCACCATTGTCTAAAGAATTATGGAATAAAATTCTAGATCAAACAAAAAATGAAAGATCAGCACACCCAATTAAGGAGCCACATGATCCTTTTTTAAGTCAATTACCAGTCACTTTGAGATCCCATTTGAGAAATAAAAATATTAAGTGGAAATCTTTTAAAGATGTTAAAGTCGCCTCTATACTTCCAAAAGAGAATAATGAAAAGCTAGAACTTATCCACGTTATGCCTGGTGCAAAAATTCCTCAGCACACTCATGAAGGTAATGAGAGTTTTTTAGTTTTACACGGCTCTTATAGTGACGAGTATGGGAATTATAAGCGAGGGTCTGTTCAAGTAAGAAGTGACGACCATAATCACACTCCTGTTGGTCACCCTCAAACTGGTTGTATTGGACTAGCTTACACTCACGGTAAAATTAAATTTTCTGGTAAATTTGGTAAGTTATTAAATTTAATCGCTAACTAATTTAATTATAAGATATACAGAATATGCGCAGGGGCAATTCCAGCTGTTAGTATTAATCTTAGTATAAAGTAATCAGTTTGAATTATTTTTTCTTTAAAATAAAAAAAGAAATCAAAGCATAATACTACGAAGTAACCTGCTATAAAAAAACCAATAGTTTCATCAAATTTTAAATCAAATGCTAAAACCAAAAATGCATAAACAGCAGGGCAAACACTAAATAAAATTGCAATATTATTTTTTGATTGAAGATAAACGCCCCAATAAACGGCACCTAAAAATGACATTATGACTGCAGAGTAATAAACGAACATATCTTTATCAAAATCAAGAAATATTAAATCAATATTGTAAAAACAAAGATAAAAAGGAATTAAACCAGGAATACCTATAAGGTAAATCATTCCTGATAAAGTTTATCGATTTGCTCTGCTAAATCTAGATCTCTTTGGGTAACTTTCTGAACATCGTGAGAAATAAGAGAAATGGTAACAGTCCCGTAATCTAAAATAATTTGGGGATGATGATTTTTTTTCTCAGATAACATCGCCACTTGGCTAGTAAATGCAAAGCTTTTTCTGTAATTTTTAAACTTAAAAGTTTTTGATAATCTACCCTTATTATCTTTTGGCCAATCAGTCATAGCTTAAGGTGCTGGTGATGGATTGTTTTCATGTACATCATTAATTTCATCAATTATTTCTTTTGATAATTCTATATCTACTGAGTTTATATTTTCTTTCAGCTGATCCATTTTTGTTGCACCAATAATATTACTTGTTACAAAGTCTTGTTGATTAACAAATGCTAATGATAATTCTGTTGGGGTAAGGCCATAATCATCGGCAATTTTACAATATTTTTCTGCAGCATCCATTGATCTTTCATTAGTATATCTTGTCCAATCTTTCCAAATTGTTAAGCGAGCACCATCTGGTTTTTTGGAGTTTCTGTATTTTCCAGTTAACACACCACAAGCTAAAGGAGAATAAGCTAACAAACCTACTTGATCTCTGATTGAAATTTCTGACATGCCCACCTCATAAGTTCGATTTAATAGACTGTATGGATTTTGAACAGACATGACTCTTGGTAAGTTTTTATATTTAGACAAGTTGATGTAGTTGGATAAGCCATAAGGAGTTTCATTAGATAAGCCTAGATATCTAATCTTACCTTGATCAATAAATTTTTTTGCTGTCTCTAAAATTTCCTCAAAGGGAGTCCATTTTTTTTCTTCTTTATAATTCTTATATCCCAGTCTCCCAAAAAAATTTGTTTTTCTCTCTGGCCAATGTAATTGATAAAGATCGATGTAATCTGTTTGAAGTCTTTTTAAACTTCCCTCCAATGCTTCAGTAAAATGTTTCTCATTAAATTGTAAACCACCACCCCTTATCCAACGCACATCAGGGCCAGCGACTTTTGATGCTAATATTATTTTTTCTCGATTTTTTTTTTGTTTAAACCAATTACCAATAATTTTCTCAGTTGTGCCATATGTTTTATCTCTGCCTATTACTGAGTAATATTCTGCTGTATCAAAGAAATTAACCCCTTGTTCCAAAGAATAGTCCATTTGCTCAAATGCCTCATTTTCTGTGTTTTGCTCTCCCCAGGTCATTGTACCAAGGCAAATAAGGCTAACTTGAAGGTTAGTATTTCCTAAAGGTTTGAATTTCATAAAAGATTCATACGGTTTTACTTGAAAAATATCAAGATAATAGCCATATTAAAAATAATTAAGGAGAAATAATGGTCGAATTAAAACAAAATACATATTCGCAGTCACAATCTTCAGTTATAGATCAGGGCTTAAGAGATTATATGATGAAAGTCTATAATTACATGACCTCTGGTTTAGCGATAAGTGGTTTAGTGGCATGGGGATTTTCTCAGTCTCCTACTTTAATGGGGGCTATTTATGGCACAGCACTTCAATGGGTTGTAATGCTCGCTCCACTTGGATTTATTTTCTTTTTAGGTGCAAGATTACAAAAAATGTCTACCTCTGCAGCTCAAATGACATTTTGGGCTTTCGCTGCTGTGATGGGAATTTCACTGTCTTATATATTTATAGTTTTCACCGGTGTCAGCATAGTTAGAGTATTTTTAATCACAAGCTGTACATTCGCTGCGATGAGCATCTATGGATATGCAACTAAAAGGGATTTAACCAAGTTTGGTTCATTTCTTATAATGGGGCTCATTGGAATTATTATTGCTAGTATTGTAAATATATTTTTACAGAGTTCAGCGATGCAATTTGTAATTTCTTGTGTGGGTGTTTTAGTGTTTGTGGGTTTAACTGCTTACGATACTCAAAGAATTAAATCAACTTATTATCAAGTTGCTGGAACTGCTTTTGCAGGAAAAGCTGCCATCATGGGTGCACTTACATTATACTTAGACTTTATAAA
>CACMWO010000042.1 GCA_902617465.1 uncultured Alphaproteobacteria bacterium
AGATTTAAAAAAGGTTAGCATCGAGATAGCATCAGAATATTTACTAATGGCTGCTATTATGGTCTTTTTAAAATCTAAATACCTTGTAAATAAAGACAAAGAAGAGGATGTTAAAAAAGTAACAAGATTTCTTACAAATAGATTAACTATACTAGAACTTGTGAATAAAAATAGTATTAAGCTATTCGAGCTTCCTAAATTCAAACAAGAATTTTTTCCAAATACACAAAAACATAAATTAAAAATTGAAAAAAACTTTGTAATTAAAGACAAGCTAATTGATCTTTTAAAGGCTTATGCAAATATTCATAAAAGAAATCAGCAATATACTTTAAAGTTTAGCTCTACCAAATTATTTACAATCAAGGATGGTCAAAATGTTATCTCTAAGGAAATTCTATTTAACCAAGATTGGTTTACATTAAAGAGTTTATTGCCAGATAATTTAAAATCTGACATTTTGAATAAATCATTTTTTTCTAGCACATTTAATGCTAGCCTTCACATGGCAAAAGAAGATAAAAATGAAGAAAAAAAAATAGTAATTAAGCAATCTTTACCATTTTCTGATATATATTTAAAAAAAGATGAGTGAAACTTCACAAAAAATAGAAGCTTTAATATTTGCTTCAAGCAAGCCAGTTTCAGAAAATGAAATAAAAAAAAGACTAGATATTCATGAAGATATATCTGAAGTCATGTCCAACTTAGAGACTGCTTATCAACATAGAGGTATAAATTTAAAAAAAATATCCAATAAATGGATTTTCTTAACAAATACAGAAGTCAGTGAGATCTTTCATGAAAAAAAAGAAATACAAAAAAGACTTTCAAAACAAGCAATAGAGACATTAGCAATAGTTGTTTATCATCAACCTATAACAAAATCAGAAATTGAAAGTATTAGAGGTGTTGTTATAGGGCAAGGAATATTTGATCAATTAATGGATTTTGGATGGATAGCACCAGGAGGTAGAAAAGAGGTTCCAGGTAGACCTATTCTTTGGGGTACTACTGATGACTTTCTTTTACATTTTGGCTTAGGCACTTTAGATAATCTCCCTGGAATAGAGGAAATGAAAAACTCAGGAATATTAGATGAAAATTTTGCTTCAATGAATATTCAAGAGGTTTCAGATGATTTAAATAAGGATGAAGCATTTATAGATGATGACGATGAAGCAGAAACTCTTGATGAGTTCTCAAAAAGCCAATTGACTCAAAATAATGATACTTGATGTGAGAGATCTTCACCACTCTTTCGGTGAGGTGAATGCTATTAATAAACTTAGTTTTTCAATTGAGCAAAATTCGATTGTTTCTATTTTAGGTCCCTCCGGCTGTGGAAAAACTACTTTAATTCGATTAATAGCTGGTTTAGAAGAAATTCAAAAGGGACAAATATCTTTTGAGGGTAAATTAGTTGCAAACGAAAAATTTAATACGCCCCCGGAGCAAAGATCAATCTCTTACGTTTTCCAAGACTTTGCTTTATTTCCTCACATGAATGTAAAAGAAAATATTAGTTTTGCAGCAAGCTCTAAAGTGAATAAAAAACAGTTGATTGATCAAGTTATACAATTAGCAAAAGTTGAAAATTTTCTTGATAAATATCCGCATGCTCTCAGTGGAGGAGAGCAGCAAAGAGTAGCATTAGCAAGGTCAATAGCTGTTCAACCACGACTATTACTTTTAGATGAACCTTTTTCTGACTTAGATACTAATTTAAAAAAGGAAATTATTGATGACACACTTCACTTAATAAATAGCTTAGACTCCTCTGCTATTGTTGTAACACACAATGCCGAAGAAGCTATGTTTCTCAGCAATGTTATTGTTGTAATGGAAAAAGGAAGAATAGTTCAGATAGGAAAACCACGTGAAATATACTTTAATCCTTCAAATGTTTACGTTGCCTCTTTATTTGGAGAAGTTAATATTTTTAAGACAAAAGTTTTAAACAATAAATGTGAAACTCCTTTAGGTATACTAGAAACAAAAGACTTTAAAGATAACCAACAAGTTAATGTAGTTGTCAGACCTGAGGCTATTAAATTGAATGTTGAGAAATCTCCTTTGACAAGTCCTAACTCTGGAGTTGTAGTTGACTCAAAATTTTTAGGAAATAGTGCTATAATTCATATGACAGTTAATGATAGAAATAATAATAAACATCACATTCATAGCAAATTGATTGGAGAATTCTTGCCTACTCCTGCAAGTTCAGTTTCTTTTTCTTTAGATCTAAACCACGTATTCATTTTCCCTAGATAAGATATCAATAATATAGTAGAGTTTAAATATGGGTGCTTTTAGCATATGGCATTGGATAATTGTTTTAATTATTGTTCTATTATTGTTTGGTAAAGGAAAAATACCATCTTTGATGGCAGATATGGCAAAAGGTATTAAGTCATTCAAAAGCAATATGGCCGAAGATGATAAACCAACTAATCCTGATCAAGACAATCAAAATAAGGACCAGTAATGCTTTCTTTAGGTTGGATGGAGATATCCATCATCCTAATTATTACAGTAATAGTTGTTGGCCCTAAAGAAATACCAACTGTTATAAAATTTTTAAAAAGTATAACTTCAGGTTTGGGAAAACTCTCTAGAGAATTTAAATCAACTGTAAATGAGATATCACACATAGAGGAAGTAAAAGATATCAAAAAGGAAATTTTAGACACTAAAGAGTCAATAGTAAAAGAGGGAAAAGAATTAGACGAATTTATCGAAAAAAGTAATGATCAAATTATGAAAGATGAAAATAATGACCGAAGCTGATAGCTCTATGAATTTCTTCGATCATATAAAAGAACTAAGACAAAAACTTTTATATGTCATTATTTTCTTTATTGTTGCATTTATAGTTTCTTTTTATTTTTCTCAATCAATATTTGAATTTCTTGCTAAACCTCTCACATCAATTTTGGGAGAAGATAATGGATTGATTTATACAGCCTTACAAGAGGCTTTTTTAACGAATGTTAAAGTAGCTTTTTTTACAGCAGCTTTTATTTCTTTCCCATTTTTATCAATACAGATTTGGTCTTTTGTTTCACCAGGATTACTTAAGAAAGAAAAACAAATTTCATTACCAACTTTAGTAGCTATCCCTTTTTTATTTATCCTAGGTGCAGCTGTTGTTTACTATGTTATATCACCGGTAGCATGGAAGTTTTTTTTAAGTTTTCAAACTTCTCAAGCAGACGGTATCAATATTACACTTCAAGCTAAAATGAATGAATATTTGTCCCTGATGATGACATTTATTTTTGCTTTTGGATTAGCTTTTCAATTACCGGTTATTTTGCTGTTACTTGTGAAATTTGGCATTCTTACTATCGCTCAATTAGTTTCTTTTAGAAAATATGCAATTGTTTTATCATTTGTATTTGCTGCAATTGTAACACCACCTGATCCATTCTCACAAATTTCTCTAGCGTTACCGATAATAATTTTGTATGAAATATCTATTCTTGTTTCTAAATTTATGGCTAAGCGTCATAATAAAAAAGAATGAAAATATTATTAAAAGATAGTTATGCACGATATTAATTTTATAAGAGATAATCCAGATTTATTTGATGAATTGTTAAATAAGAGATTTATTGATCCAAAGTCTAATGAAATTATCTTACTTGATAAAAAAAAAAGAGATATATTAACTAAATCTCAAGAACTACGATCAGAAAGAAAGAATTTATCATCTTCTTTTGCAAATCTTAATGACGGTGATAAAGCCGAATTACAAAAAAAAGTACAATTAATTAAAAATAAAATTGATGAATTAGAAAATGATATTTCAATAATAGATGAACAATTAAAAAACAATTTATCTAGTTTGCCAAACCTTCCACATAATGATGTACCTGTTGGAAAGGACGAAAATTCAAATAAATTGATTAAACAAGTTGGAAAAATTCCCTCTTTTAGTTTTACACCAAAGTCTCATTATGAACTTGGAGAAAACTTGGAAATGATTGATTTTGAGCAAGCTGGGAAAGTCTCAGGTACTAGGTTTGTGTATTTAAAGAAAAAAATTGCCCGATTAGAGAGAGCTATAGCTAATTTCATGTTGGATAAACACACAAATGAATTTGACTATATAGAAATTAATCCTCCTAATTTAGTTAGAGACGCTGCAGCTTATGGAACTGGACAATTGCCAAAATTTTCAGAAGATTTATTCAAAACTAACACAAAACATTGGTTAATACCAACAGCAGAGGTCCCTTTAACTAATTTAGTATTAGATACAATCGTATCTGATAAGAATTTGCCCTTGAGGTACACAGCTTGGACTCCATGTTATAGATCTGAAGCTGGAGCAGCTGGAAGAGATACAAGGGGAATGATAAGACAGCATCAATTTTCTAAGGTCGAATTAGTTAGCATAACTAAAGAGGATGAGTCGGAAAAAGAGTTAGAAAGAATGTTAAGTTGTGCAACTTCAATACTAGATGATTTAAAAATTCCTTACCAAGTTATTTTATTATCTTCTGGTGATATGGGTTTTTCTGCAGAAAAAACTTATGATATTGAAGTGTGGTTACCTGGTGAGGGAAAATATAGAGAAATATCTTCTTGTAGTAATTGTAATTCTTTTCAAGCTAGGAGAATGAATGCTCGTTACAAAGACTCAGATCAAAATAAATTTGTTCACACTTTAAATGGATCTGGTCTAGCAGTGGGGAGGACATTAATAGCAATTTTGGAAAACTATCAAAATGAGGATGGTAGTATTAGTATTCCACAGGTCCTGAAACCGTATATGGGGAATTTAGATAAAATCTCTAAATAATTATATTCTTACTAGAACAATAGTATTTAAAAAATTGGTAAGCAGACCTACCTGTTCTATTTCCTCTTGAAAAGATCCATTTGAGTGCACTATTTTCAATTTCATTATCAAATTCTACTTTATAAAATTTACAATAATTTTTAATTATTAAGATAAAGTCTTTCTTACTTAAGTTATGAAAACTAATCCATAATCCAAATCGATCAGATAAAGATAATTTTTCTTCAATCCCTTCATCTTGAGATATTGCAGATGATCTCTCATTATCTAACATATCTCTCTTCATTAGATGCCTTCTGTTACTTGTGACATATATTAGAAACTCGTAGTTTGAGTTGTAAAAAGACCCTTCAAGAAAAGATTTAAATTGAATATATCTTCTATCATTTTGTTCAAATGATAGATCGTCAATAAATATTATGATTTTTTTATCAAATTTATAATTTAAAAAAATATTTGGTAAATCTGATAAATCTTCACTATTAATTTCTAATGTTTCAAATTTATCATATTTATATGCATAATTTTTTAATATACCTCTTATAATACTGCTTTTGCCACTTCCTCGCACACCCCATAAAAGACCATGATTAAACGCTAAACCTTCTAAAAAGTTTTTTGTATTTTCCTCTATTTTTTTATTTGCTTTTGGTTTTGGGCCTAATTAGTAAAAAGTAGAAAACGACAAAAATTAATATAAGTGGTAAAATTCCTGCAAGTTGT
>CACMWO010000043.1 GCA_902617465.1 uncultured Alphaproteobacteria bacterium
ATTAAGGAAGTTATAAACAGAACCTCTATTGTTGAGACTATAAACTCTACTGTACCTTTAAAGAAAAAAGGCAGTAATTATTTTGGTTTAAGTCCTTTTAAAAAAGAAAAAACTCCTTCATTTTCAGTAAATGAAGAAAAAAAAATATTCCATTGTTTTAGCACCGGAGAACATGGAAATGTAATTGATTTTTTAATAAAAGTTAAAGGATATAGTTTTAAGGATGCTCTGTATGAACTAGCAGATAAGGCTGGTATTGAAATAAGTTATAAATCATCAAAATTAAACAATATAATCTATGAAATTAATTCTTTAACAAAAGAATTATTTTATAAGAATTTATTAAATTCTAAAAAACACTTAGATTATTTACTTAAAAAAAGAAAGTTTAATATAGAAACTATTCATAAGTTTGAGTTAGGATCATCATTAAATTCTTTTGACCTCCAAAAAAAGCTCTTAAATAATTTTGAAGTCAATAACTTAGTAGCAGCAGGGGTTTTTAGTAGAAATAACAACACTAAATTATTTTTTTCTAATAGAGTCATGGTTCCAATAATTAATATGCAAAATAAAATTTTAGGATTTGGAGGAAGAGTAATTGACGATACCTTACCAAAATATATTAATACAGCTGAAACTAAAATTTTCAAAAAAAAACAAATTTTATTTAATGAAAAAATACTTAATAAACAAAATAATAAAAAAATTATTTTAGTAGAGGGCTATTTTGATGTTATTAAATTAGAACAAAGTGGTTTTTCAAATTGTTTAGCACCCCTGGGTACATCGATAAATCATGAAAAATTAATTGAAATTACAAAGAAAGGATTTGAAATAATAGTGTGTCTTGATGGAGATATTGCTGGAAGAAACGCGACTATAAGACTAATGAATAATTTACTTGCTGATAACAATTTTGAGCTTGGAATAAAATTTGTACTTTTGCCAAAAAATTTTGATCCAGATCAGTTAATTGAGTCAAATATGTCTGACAAACTATATAAACTAATAGATCAACCTTTATCAATCGAAGAGTTAATTGAAAAATATATAGATAAGTTTCGTAAAAGTAATGACGTTGATAACCAGTTTAAAGGATCAAAAGTTTTAAAGAGTTTACTAAATAATGTATCTAACATTGATTTAAAAAAAATATTAACCAATCATTTCAATAAAATAAGTTCAAATCAGATAAAAATGAAAAATAATTTAAAATCTAATAACCAAAAACTAGAACTCAAATTTGATTTGAAATCAAAGTTTTCAGCAGCACTAATTATGTTTTATATTGAAAAACCATCGGACAGAGAAAGAGTCTTTGATTTGATAGCTACTGCTAAATTTGAGGGTAAATTCAGAGAAATTCGGGATTTGATAATAAAAAAAACTCTTTTCAAATCAACAACTATAGAAATTTACGAAGATTTAGACTCTAAGGGATTGAATTTTACAAAAAATTTACTATTTTCTAATGAAGTTCGAAGGCTGTGTAGATTTGTATCACCTAATTATAAAGATGATCCTTATAATGAAATTGAAAAAACAATTAGTTTTATAAATAGTTAATATGCCCAAAAAAAAAACAGTAAAAAAAAATACTTTTAAGAAAAATTCAAAAAAAAAAATAAATTTAAAAAAAACTACCAAAGTATCTAAAAAAATACAAAAATCTGTAAGTTCATCTAATCCACTTGAATTAATTTATAAAGATAATGAAAATCAGCTTACTTCACTAATTACGAAAGAATTTGACAAAGATATAGCATCAAAGGCGAAAACTTATATAAAATCTTACTCTAAGATTGATGACTCTATAATTACTACAAATGATTTTTTAAACTATATTGAAAATCTCGACGAGGATCTTTTCAAACTATTTAAAGCTTATACTTCTTCACCTGACACAGACTCTACTTCTACAAATGATGACTCAGAAGAAGAAGAAAAATCCACTGGAGTCAAAAGTGATGATCCTGTCAGGATGTACCTTAAAGAAATGGGTAACGTTGAGTTACTTTCAAGAGAGGGTGAAATTGCAATAGCTAAAAGAATAGAGTCTGGACTGGACAGGATGATGAATTCAATTCTTGAGTGCCCAGCTTCAATAGATATTCTAAAAAAATGGATTGAACAAGTTAAACATAATGAAATCAATTTAAGAGAAATAGTTGATTTTGATGAATACTTTAATGAAGAAAATGATCCTTATTCTAATTCTTCAAAAAGAAAAGAAATTCAAAAAATAATAAATGATAAAAAGAAAGCTCTTTTAAAAGAAAAACAGCAATTGATGAAAGATCAAGGAATAGAAATTGATAAAGATAAACTTCAAGAAACATCAAATGAGGAAGATATTGAAAATGAAAGCTTTTCCATCTCAATAATTGAGGAATTTTATAAACCTGAAATATTAAAAAAATTGGATAGAGTTTTGGTTCTATCAGAAAATATAACTAAAATTAAAAAGAATAAGAATATTACTAAAATTTCTGACTTAAAATCTTTAAAAGTATTAAAAAAATATCAGGATGAAATTCTTAATTACTTTAATGAAATAAAAATTAAGCCTTATAAACTAGAGGAAATAATTACACATCTTTATTCTATTAATAAGGAGATACAGTCAAAAGAAGTATCTTTGTTGTCTTTAGCCAATCAAAACAAAATTGGAAGAGATGTATTTTTAAAACATCACAATTTAAAAGATACTTATACTCTATACCAAAAACATATGATTTCTGCTGACGATACTTTTAAAGCTCTCTTTCAGAAAAAAAGTGATAAATTAAAAGTAATTTATAAAGAAATTTTAAGTTTATCAAAAATAGCAAACCAAAATATTATTGAGTTTAAGGAGAAAGTCCGAGAGATACAATCTGGCCAAAGAACTGCAAATCAAGCTAAAAAAGAAATGATTGAAGCCAATTTACGTCTAGTTATTTCAATTGCAAAAAAATACACTAATAGAGGCTTACAATTTTTGGATCTTATTCAAGAGGGGAACATTGGCTTAATGAAAGCTGTTGATAAGTTTGAATATAGAAGAGGTTACAAATTCTCTACTTATGCCACTTGGTGGATAAGACAGGCTATTACAAGATCTATAGCTGATCAAGCAAGAACTATTCGAATTCCTGTGCATATGATTGAAACAATTAATAAAATTGTCAGGTCAAGTAGGCAATTAATTTTAGAGTTAGGGAGAGAGCCTACCCCAGAAGAGCTATCAGTAAGATTAAAAATGCCAATAGAAAAAGTTAGAAAAGTTCTTAAAATTGCAAAGGAACCCGTCAGTTTAGAGACACCTATAGGAGACGATGACGACAGTTTTCTGGGTGATTTTATTGAGGATAAAAATGCAGTGATTCCAGAAGATGCTGTTATGCAATTAAATCTTCGAGAGACAACTACTAAAATACTCTCAACTTTGACACCTAGAGAGGAAAGGGTGCTTAGAATGAGATTTGGAATTGGAATGTCATCAGATCATACTCTAGAGGAAGTAGGTCAGCAATTTAGTGTTACTAGAGAAAGAATTAGGCAAATTGAGGCAAAGGCTCTAAGAAAATTAAAACATCCAATTAGATCTAAAAAACTAAAATCTTTTATGGACTCTTGATAGTAATGATAATTTAAATTCTTGTTTTTTTTTCATATGATTATAATAGTAGGAATTCTAATCATGGGCCTGTAGTTCAGTTGGTTAGAACGCGGTGCTCATAACGCCGTTGTCGCAGGTTCGAGTCCTGCCGGGCCCACCATTATATCAAATCTAAATCTTTTTAATTTCTTTAACTAAAGCGCTTAGGCTACCTTTATTTTTTCTTAGTATTTTATTAAATTCAGATTTTTTAGTTACAAAATAGGATGTATTCTCGACAATCACATCAATAATTTTAAAAGATGAACCAGTATTTATTACTTTCCAATATAGGTCAGCAGATGATTTTTTGTATGAAATTTCTGATTTTAAAATATAAATATCATCTTTTATATCAACATCCTTAAGAATTATCGAACTAGATGAATTTGAATTAGCTAGTTTGTAAATAGTTTTTATCAAATAATCTGTAAAAGCATCTACATATATTGATAGTTCAATTTTTGAACTGTTATTGATAATTTTTTCTCCAATAAGGCCATATGCAATAGACTTAGTTGCAAAATTTTTCTTTACGAATATTTTATATTTTTCAAAATTTTCATTTTCGGTACCCTTGTTATTGCTAATTATTTCTAAAAATTGGTTTGACTCTTTCTCGAACCATATAGATACTTCTGAGGCCTGAGTAGCAGAAAATGAAAAAAAAACCGATAAGATAATAAATAAAATTTTCATGGATTTAGTAAATATAGTTTATAAAACTAATCAATATAAATTTTTGGTACAGGTAAGTTCTGTATATATTCTTCTTCAAGTTGAGCATTTCTATTCTGATAATAAATAGATTTTATCATTTCATATCTATCTGAAGATACATCTCTGACTTTGTCAATTTGCTCATCTATTTCTATTCTTTCGTTTAAACCATTACCTATAGCTACATATTCTCTATTTGGTACATTATTTGATAAGGGGTCTACAAAATATTCAATTACGTCTCCACTAAAATCTCTGAGATTGCTTGGGCCTATTATTGGTATTACAATGTAAGGACCACTTGAGATACCACCTTTGGCAAGGGTAATTCCAAAATCTGTTTCATTTTTTTCCATTCCTACTTTGGATGCTAAATCAAAAGTACCCAAGCTAGTGAAAGTATTAATAGTAAAACGTCCTAATGAATTAAACGATTTATAAAACTCTCCTTGAAAAATAAATGAGACTGTTCTTATTGGCTCCTTTAAATTACTAAAAAAATTAGAAACTCCTTTCTCCACTGGTTCAGGAGCAATAAACTTATATGTTTTAACTATTGGTCTTATAGCAATATCGTCTATAAAAAAATTAAAGTTTAAAACAGCTCTGTTTATGGGCTCTATCGGGTCATATATTTCGTCGTACGAAATTCCTGATACTGAAACTTCCTCATTGGCATATGAGGTAGTTGTCTGAAAAAAAGTAACAGATATTATTAAAAGAATTACTTTCAAATGTTTTTTCATTAATTAAAATCTAGACTCATTATATTACATTCAATTTATGGATCTTAGTAAATTAAATAAAGAACAAAAAACTGCTGTTGAGCACGAAAAAGGACCGCTTTTGGTACTTTCAGGCGCTGGAACTGGAAAAACGAGAGTTTTAACATCTAGATTCGTTTATATTGTAAAAAATTTAAATGTTAACTTTAATAAAATTATAGCTGTAACCTTTACAAATAAAGCTGCTAATGAAATTAAGGAAAGAGTTAACTCAGAACTTCAAAGCAGTATTGATACCCCATGGATAGGTACTTTTCATTCAATATTTGCAAAATTTCTCAGAAAAC
>CACMWO010000044.1 GCA_902617465.1 uncultured Alphaproteobacteria bacterium
CCACATGGAATTTTGGCCCAAAAGCTTTTCCTCCACCTCTTCTTTGAGTTGTTTTTTTGTTACCAGCTCTTGCATTTCCAGTTCCTTTTTGTTTAAAAAGTTTTTTTCCTGAGCCAGCAACTTCAGATCTATCAAGACTATGATTATTTCCTTGTTTATGGGAGTAGATTTTTTGTAATGATAAATGTAGAGCTTTTTCTGATATATTTTTATCTTTAAGTGTAATTTGTTCAAACATTTATATAAAAACCTTCACTATTGATTTATTTTTTCCAGGAACAGATCCTTTGATAAATATTAATTTTTTATCTTGATCAATTAAAAGCACCTCTAAATTTTTAGTAGTTGTTAATTGATCACCTAAATGACCAGCCATTTTTTTTCCTTTGAAAACCTTACCTGGATTCTGATTTTGACCTGTTGAGCCATGAGCTCTATGAGAAATAGAAACACCATGTGTTGCCCTCATACCACTAAAGTTGTGTCTCTTCATAGCGCCAGCAAAACCTTTACCAGTTGATTTTGACTGTACCGAAACTTTATCACCAACTTTAAACTTAGGATCAATTAAAGAACCAACCTCTAGGAGCTCCTCGTCAGAATTTATTCTTTGTTCCTTAATTATTTTTTTTGGTTCTAAATTTAATTTATTGAATTCTTTTAATTGAGGTTTATTAAGTTTTTTTGGTTTAAGAAAACCTATAATATTTGCTAGATAACCATCTCTATCAATAGTTCTATTACCAACAACAGCACAACTATTGTAATCAAGAACTGTTGCAGAAACTCTAGTACCATTTTCATTAACAAATGAAGTTTGGCCAATTTTAGTGCTGATGATCATAATTAATTATTTTTTTATTTTTATATCGACATTAACACCAGATGCTAAGTCAAGCTTCATAAGTGCATCTACTGTTTGTGGTGTAGGTTCAATGATATCCATCATCCTAATGTGTGTTCGTAGTTCAAACTGCTCTCTACTTTTTTTATCTACATGTGGGGATTTATTTACCGTAACTCTTTCAATTTTAGATGGCATGGGAATTGGTCCAATTACTTTAGCGCCAGTTCTTTTAGCTGTCTGAAGAATATCAATTGAACTTCTATCTAAAATGTTATGATCAAAAGATTTTAATCTTATTCTAATATTTTGATTTATCATGATTATGCCAGTTTAGATTTAATTTCCTCTTCCACATTTGAAGGCACTACATCATAGTGTGAGAATAACATTGTATAACTTGCTCTTCCTTGGCTCATTGAGCGTAGATTATTAACATAACCAAACATATTAGCAAGTGGAACAACAGACGATACAACTTTGGCATTACCTCTATCTTCCATTTTTTCAATTTGACCTCTTCTTGAATTTAAATCACCAATAATATCGCCCATGTAATCTTCTGGAGTAACTACTTCAACTTTCATCATTGGCTCAAGTAATTTTGGTCCAGCTTTTCCAACAGCTTCTCTGAATGCAGCTCTTGATGCTATCTCAAAAGCTAATACAGAAGAGTCAACATCATGAAATGCACCATCATGAACTTCTGCTTCAAAGTCTATCACGTTATAGCCAGCTATTACTCCATTTTGAGCAGCAAAATTAATACCTTTTTCTACTCCAGGGATATACTCTTTTGGAATATTTCCTCCGACTACTGTGTTAACAAATTTAACACCAGAATTTCTCTCTAAAGGTTTGAACTTCATTTTTACTCTTGCAAATTGACCAGCACCGCCAGATTGTTTTTTATGTGTATAATCCACTTCCACATCTTTAGTAATTGTCTCTCTATATGCTACTTGAGGAGCTCCAACATCTGCTTCAACTTTGAATTCTCTTTTCATTCTATCAACCAAAATTTCTAAATGAAGTTCACCCATACCTTTAATAATTGTCTGTCCAGACTCTTCATCTGAAGTAACTCTGAAACTTGGATCCTCTTGAGCTAACCTTCCCAAGGCTTGTCCCATTTTTTCATAGTCAGCTTTTGTTTTAGGCTCAACTGCAACTTCAATAACAGGGTCAGGGAATTCCATTTTTTCTAAAATAACTTTTTTTGATGGATCACATAAAGTATCACCAGTAGTGACATTCTTCAAACCAACTAAAGCAACTATGTCTCCTGCCTTTGCATCTTTGATTTCTTCTCTAGTATTTGAGTGCATTAAAAGCATTCTTCCAATTCTTTCTTTTTGATTTTTTGATGAATTTAGTATTGTTGATCCTGAACTTAGATTTCCACAGTATAGTCTACAAAAAGTTATTTGACCAACAAAAGGATCAGCTGCTACTTTAAACGCCAAGGCAGCAAAAGGTTCTTCTGGGGTATTAGGAATTTGTAATTTATCATCAGAGCCCTCTTTTATTCCTTCAACAAAACCAATATCTTTGGGAGAAGGTAAATAATCTACAACAGCATCAAGTAATGGTTGGACACCTTTATTTTTAAAAGCAGTCCCACACAAAACAGGAACAAATCTAAAATCAATTGTTCCTTTTCTTATACAAGCTTTTAAAGTATCAACAGATATTTCTTTTCCATCTAGATAGTCCTCTAGTGCTTTATCGTCTGCTTCAACTGCATTTTCTATTAACTCTTCTCTTTTTTTCTTGGCTTCCTCAATTAAATCATCGCTAATATCAGTAACGTCATATTCAGCACCAAGACTGTCGTCTTTCCAAATGATTGATTTAAAATTGACTAGGTCAACAACTCCTTTAAAATCTGCCTCTTTTCCAATTGCCATTTGCAAAACAAGAGGATTGGCACCCAATCTATCTTTGATAGATTGAACATTCATCTCAAAATCTGCACCAAGTCTATCCATTTTATTACAAAAACAAATTCTAGGTACTTTATATCTATCAGCTTGTCTCCAAACTGTTTCCGATTGTGGTTCAACTCCTGCAACACCGTCAAAACATGCGACAGCACCGTCTAAAACTCTTAAAGATCTCTCAACTTCAATTGTGAAATCAACGTGACCTGGCGTATCAATAATATTTATTCTGTGATCGTTCCAAAAACATGTTGTAGCAGCTGAGGTGATAGTTATACCTCTTTCTTGTTCTTGTTCCATCCAATCCATTGTTGCGGCACCATCATGAACTTCGCCTATTTTATGAGACTTTCCTGTATAGTATAAAATCCTTTCGGTGGTTGTAGTTTTACCTGCATCGATATGTGCCATAATCCCGATATTTCTATATTTACTTAAATCCATTTTTACCACCTATAATGAGCAAATGCTCTGTTAGCTTCTGCCATTTTATGAACTTCTTCTTTTTTCTTTACTGAATTGCCTTTATTTTCAAAAGCATCTATTAATTCATTTGCTAACCTCTCTCTTTGGGTTTTTTCATTCCGTTTTTTCGAATTAGTTAATATCCATTTAAATGCTAATGCTTGAGCTCTAGTATTTCTAACTTCCATTGGAACTTGGTATGTAGCTCCGCCTACTCTTCTTGATTTAACTTCGACAGATGGCTTAACATTATTGATAGATTTTTGAAAATACTCTATCGGATCATCACTTTGATTGTTTGATTTAATTATATCAAGAGCGCCATATACTATTTTTTGAGCTACTGTTTTTTTACCACCTATCATTACCTCGTTTATAAATTTGTTTAGAACGACACTATTATAGATGGGATCTGGTAATACTTGTCTTTTCTCTGCTGCTCTTCTTCTTGACATGATTTAAAATTTAATTTTTAGGCCTTTTTGCACCGTATTTCGATCTACGTTGTCTTCTTTTTTCGAGTCCTTGAGTATCCAAAGTACCTCTAATAATGTGGTATCTTACACCAGGCAAGTCTTTAACTCTTCCGCCACGAATAAGTACAACAGAGTGCTCCTGTAAATTATGTCCCTCACCAGGAATATATGCGGTAACTTCTTGGCCATTTGTTAGCTTGACCCTTGCGACTTTTCTTAAGGCTGAATTAGGTTTTTTTGGGGTAGTTGTATAAACTCTAAGACATACACCTCTTTTTTGGGGGCATGACTTAAGAGCAGGGACTTTATTTCTATTTGAGACTTTCTCTCTGGGTTTCCTAACTAGTTGATTTATGGTCGGCATAGTTCGCAGAATATATTTATAGTATCAAGTATAGTCAACATCTATTTAGAGGTTTCTAGCTGTTTTAATAGTGAATTATCACGTATTTT
>CACMWO010000045.1 GCA_902617465.1 uncultured Alphaproteobacteria bacterium
TGCAGATAAACTTATAAGCCAAGAAGTAGTAAATATAAAACAGGTAGACTTCATCAAAGACAGAATATGGTCTGATCTCGAGAAGAAATTTGAAAAAGCAAAAAACTATAAATTAAAAACAAAATCTTGGATGGGTGGACAATGGAGTGGATTAAGTCTTGCACCAAAAGATCCACTTAGAAGAGGTAGAACAGCTGAGTCAGAAAAATCCTTAAAGGAAATTGGCACAAAAATTTCACAAATACCTAAAGGATTTAATCTTCATCCGAAATTAGAAAAATTTAATAAATCTCGATTAACTTCAATAAAATCAGGAAAGAATATTGACTGGTCTTTTGCTGAGGCTTTAGCATTTGGAGCATTGTTAAAGGAAGGATATAGAGTGAGACTTGCAGGTCAAGATTCTGGAAGGGGAACTTTCAGTCAGAGACACTCAGTTTTTTATGATCAAAAATCAGAAGAGAGATATATTCCACTCAATCACATTGCTAAAAATCAAAAACAATTTGAAGTAATTGATAGCTTTCTCTCTGAATTAGGTGTCCTAGGTTTTGAATATGGGTACTCATTAGCAGACCCAAACACTTTGGTTTTATGGGAGGCCCAATTTGGAGATTTTGCCAACGGTGCCCAAATTATTATTGACCAGTTTATTGCTTCAAGTGAGAGAAAATGGATGCAAATGAGTGGACTTGTCATGCTATTACCTCATGGTCATGAGGGTATGGGCCCTGAACACTCAAGTGCAAGAATAGAAAGGTTTCTTCAAATGGCAGCAGAAGATAACGTTCAGATTGTAAATTGCACCACTCCTGCTAGCTACTTTCATGCTTTGAGAAGGCAAATACATAGAAATTTTAGAAAACCGCTAATAGTATTTACCCCTAAATCCACACTGCGCCACCCAAATAATGTATCCTCTATTAGTGAATTTACTGGACGCTCATCATTTCATCGCCTTATTGAAGATGAAATCAAAAACCCAAAAAGAATAATTTTCTGCTCTGGAAAAATATTTTACGAATTAGATGATTTTAGAACAAAGAATTATATTAAAGATGTAAAAATAATTCGTATTGAGCAAATTTATCCGTTTCCATTTGATGCCATAGGAGAGGTTATATTAAAACATAAAGAAAGTGAGATTTTATGGGTTCAAGAGGAGCCAAAAAATATGGGAGCATGGAGTTTTGTTAAAAGTCGTATTAGACATGTTTTAGTAAAAAATAATTTAAACAAAAAAGTTCATTATGTTGGAAGGCGCTCTGCAGCAGCTCCTGCTACAGGTATATCAAAAAGACATAGTACTAATCAGCAACTAATCAAAGAATTAGCTCTTAAATCATCACTAAAACGTGTTATAAAAGAAAGAAGTGGTGTCAGTTTTATGAAATTTAAAAACTTACCTAAAGAGTAATGAAAAACATAACAGTACCTGAGCTTGGAGAGTCTATCATTGAAGGCACGCTTACATCTTGGTTGATCAAAGAGGGAGATAGCTTTGAGTCTGGCGATAATTTAGCTGAAATTGAAACAGAGAAAATAACAATTGAAATTCCCGCTCAAACCTCTGGAAAATTAACAAAGATAATAGCTCCAGAGGGGTCTACTGTGAATGTTGGTCAATCTATAGCTGAAATATCAGAAAATACGACTTCAGAACATATGCCCAAATCAAAGACAAGCCAAATCGAAGAAATAAATGAAGAAAAGCAAATAATAGACTCACATAATGTTTCTAAAGTTAGCGAAAATCAAACAAAAACTCCAGCTAAGGTAGTTGATCTCCCAAACTTCGACAAAGATAACTCTACGTTAGATGAAAAAACTATCCCAATGTCAAAATTAAGGCAAACAATTGCAAGAAGGTTAAAAGAAGCTCAAAATACAGCTGCCATTCTCACAACATTTAACGAAGTCGATATGTCTGCAATTATGTCTCTTAGAAAAAAAGAACAAACAAGTTTTCAAAAAAAACATAGTGTGAAACTTGGTATTATGTCTTTTTTTGTTAAAGCCTGCACAGAAGTTTTAAAAGAAATACCAGAGATTAATTCAGAAATTCACGAAGATAAAATAATTTATAAAAACTACTTTGATATAGGTATTGCAATTGGATCTGAAAAGGGGCTTGTTGTTCCAATAATTAGAAATGCTGGAGATTTATCAAATGCAGAAATTGAAAAGTATATAATTGAATTATCTGAGAAAGCAAATTCAAATAAACTTGCCATGAGTGATTTATCAGGAGGAACATTCTCAATTACAAATGGAGGAATATATGGCTCTATGATGAGCACCCCAATTATCAACCCACCTCAAAGTGCTATATTAGGTATGCACTCAATAATTGATAGACCTATCGCTGTAAAAAAGAAGATTGTTATAAAACCAATGATGTACATTGCATTAAGTTATGACCACAGATTAATTGATGGTAAACAAGCAGTAATGTTTTTAGTTAGACTGAAAGAACTATTAGAAAATCCAAAAATTATTTAATTTTAGAATATTTTTTAAAACAAAATTTAATATGCCGTCCGCTTTATAATATTGGAGCTCATTGATAGTATCAATTCGTAAAATACAATCTATTTTTATATTTCTCAAATTACTTTGAATAATGACTTCTAATTCTTGTAAAGGCTTCAGGTCTTCAGTAAGTTTTATATTTATTAAATCAGACGATTGAATATTTAAATCATTTATTGTGTGACTTTTAAGTTGAATAGGCAGAACTCCCATTCCAACCAAATTTGATCGGTGTATTCTTTCAAAACTTTCAGCAATAACTGCCTTAATACCTAATAACTTCGTACCTTTTGCAGCCCAATCACGCGATGATCCAGTTCCATATTCTTCTCCTGCAAAAACTACAACATTTTCAGACCTTTTTGCATACTCCATAGCAACATCATAAACACTCATTTTTTTCTTATCAGGTTCTAAAATCGAGTATCCGCCCTCAACGTTTGATAGCAGTTGGTTTTTAATTCTTATATTGGCAAAAGTACCCCTTACCATTACTTCATGATTGCCCCTTCTAGCACCATATGAATTAAAATCATTTTGACGTATTTGCCTTTCCATGAAGTAGTTGCCAGCAGGACTATCAACTTTAATAGCCCCTGCAGGTGAAATGTGATCTGTAGTAACACTATTGCCTAGAAGTAATAAAGGTCTTGCATTTTCAATTGGCTTAATCTCTTTATCATCATTTGATTGATTATCAAAAAACGGAGGTTTCTGCACGTAAGTTGACGAAGAATTCCAATTATACAGGTCTCCCGTAGAAGAATTAATTTTTTGCCATTCTTTTGGCCCATCTAAAGCATTAGAGTATTGTTTTTTAAACATTTCAGGCGATACATTTTTTTCAACAGCATTTCGGATTTCGCTATTGCTTGGCCAAATGTCTTTTAAAAATACTTCATTACCATCTGTGTCAATACCAATGGGATCACTTGTTAAATTAATAAGTACAGACCCTGCTAAAGCATATGCTACAACTAAAGGTGGTGAGGCAAGATAATTAGCTTTAACGTGTGGATTAACTCTGCCTTCAAAATTTCTATTACCTGAAAGTACTGAAGCAACTGTTAAATCATTTTTTGAGATACACTCGGCAATATCTTTATCAAGTGGCCCTGAGTTTCCTATACACGTAGTGCATCCATAACCAACTAGATGAAAACCAAGTTGGTCTAAATATTTATTCAAACCCGATTTATCCAAATAATCAGTAACAACTTTTGAACCAGGTGCTAATGAAGTCTTAACCCAAGGTTTTACTTGTAGACCTAATTCACAAGCCTTTTTTGCTACTAAGCCTGCTGCAACTAAAACATCTGGGTTAGAGGTATTAGTGCATGAAGTAATAGCAGCAATTACAACGTTACCGTCTTGCATTTTATAATTGTGACTTTTAATTTCTTTTTCAACAGGTTT
>CACMWO010000046.1 GCA_902617465.1 uncultured Alphaproteobacteria bacterium
ATATTTGCTGCGGTTATCCTAACTCGCTTGACTCAGAACACTACAAAAAAGCAGATCTAGATGCATATGATAAAATTGCTGACTTAGTTGAAGACTCTAGTATAGACGAAGTTTCTTTGGAAGACTCTCACCGACCTTTAGATTTAAAATTATTAGAAAAATTTAAAAAAACCAAAGTTATTATGGGTTTGATTGATGTAGCTAAAAGTCGTATGGAAAATGTCGAGGAAATTCAAAAAAGGATCAGAGAAGTTCTTGAGCATATTGATGAGGAAAGATTAATTGCTGCTCCTGATTGTGGTCTAGGGTTTTTTGATAGAAATCAAGCAAAACAAAAAATGCAAATTCTCTCAAAAGCTGTTAAAAATCTCTAAATCTTATGTGGGAATATTATAATCCGGTAAATGTTATTTTTGGTTCGGAAAAATTTAGTGAAATTGAACATATAATAAGTAATCGAAAGTACATTCTTGTTACCCATCCTGATGATAACTTTGATACGTACAGAGAGTTTTTTAACAATTTATCAAATAAGCCTCTAGAAATCTTTGAAGATGTTCAACCAAATCCAGACTATCAAGATTTAATTTCTGTAGGGGAAAAATTTTCAAAAATAGAAAGTCAAATTGATACAGTTGTTGCTCTTGGAGGCGGCTCTGTCATGGATACGGCCAAATTACTTGCAGCTTTTAAAGGTGAAAATAAATATTTAAATGATTTTGTAAGAAATAAAAAATCAGCTTACGTTCAAGATCCAAAAAAAATTATAGCTATACCTACTACTTCGGGCACATCGAGTGAACTTACGTGTTGGGCTACAGTCTGGGATAAAGAATATAAAAGTAAATTTTCATTAGCAGATAAATCTTTATATCCTGAAATATCAGTTATTGACCCTAAGTTAATGATCAACAAGCCAAAAAATCTGACTATTTCTACTGGTCTTGATGCATTGTCCCACTCCATAGAAAGCATTTGGAATGTAAACTCAAATCCGATTTCAACATTTCATGGAATTGCAGGTGCTCAAACCGTGATCGATACACTTCCAAAACTTGTAAATGATTTAAATAACATAGAGTTGAGAACTTTAATGGCTAAAGCTTGTGTTCATGCAGGTCTAGCTTTTTCAAATACTAAAACTGCAATAGCACATAATATTTCATACCCGATAACAATTAATTTTAATGTTCCACATGGAATAGCTTGTTCTTTTACTTTGCCGACAATAATGAGGAGTCTGATTGGCCAAGATGAAAAAACAGAAAAATCCCTAGAAAAAATTTATAATGTCGATCTCATTGAGAGTTCAAAAAGACTATCTGAGACATTGAGAATTCTTGAAGCACCATTAAATTTAAATGAAATTGGAATACCAAAAATTGAATGGGATAAATATGTTGAGGATGCTTTTCAAGGTGAGAGGGGAAAAAATTTCATTGGAAATAAAATCTCATTTGATAAAGCGTGTTCTGAGATGAATTTCTTCTAAAGTTTACTGTTAATCCAACTTCTTAAGTCCGCTTCTGAGCCTAAGCCAATCTTTGCATCAGCCATTGATCCATCTTTAAAGAGTATCATTGTGGGTATACTCCTAATACTAAAGTTTGCTGGTGCTTGAGGATTTTCATCTATATTAATTTTTTTTATAGATATCTTATCGCCCATTTCAGAAGCTAAATTATCCAAAATAGGAGCAATAGCCTTACATGGACCACACCACTCAGCCCAAAAATCAACCAAAACAGGCTTATCTTTTGATCCTTCAAGAACTTTTTGATTAAATTCATCGTCATTTATTTGTTCAACTGTCATATATTTAATATGGTTATTATTATTTGTATTTCAAATACTCATCCTTAGTCCCAACATGAGCATTGATTTTAGTAGTCTCATATCCATAGATTTTTTCATTTAACGAACAATCTTTCCAAAAGTCTTGAATGTTAAAAATTTCAGGGTAAGGATGCAAAGAGTTTTTTCTAATAATATGACAACCTTGAAATGAAGTATTGCATATTTTTGATGGAAAGTTAATAAGCCCTTCATTATTTACTTCAAGATCAAAATTATTATTTTTAGAATTTATAAGAAGGACACTATCAAAACTTTTATTTTCATCAAAAAATTTAATTGATTTTTCTAATTCATTTTCAAAGGACTGGTCCCATAAATTATCTGTATTTAGAATTACTGTATCGTTTGTTTGTATGTTTTTTATACCACCTCCTGTTCCTAAGATTGTTTCTTCATAAGAAATTGTAATATCAGGGTAATTTTCAGAGATAAATCTTTCTAACATATTATGTTTATAGTGGGTATTGATATAAATTTTATCAAATGACATGTTTTTAATGAGATCGATTGCATAGCTAATAAGTGTTTTATTTTTTATTTTTAATAAGGGTTTAGGGATATCTTTGGTTAAGTTATCCATTCGCATTCCATAACCTGCAGCTAATATTAGAGCGTCCATTTAACTTGTTTTGTTATATATCTCCATAAATATTTCTCTTAAATCCCAAAGTCTTAAATATTCGACATGTTTAAATATTTGAGCCCATGTATTTTTTCTAAAGACTTTAAGATATTTTGGTTTTCCAGCATTATATAATTGCACCCAATTACCAAGAATTCTCAGATTACGTAAAAGACTAATCATATGAATGTCTGACCTAAGCTGCTTGAGATTAAGTTTCATTCTTCTTGCATAAAGCTTCAATAATTTATCTTCGACTTTGGTAGAATAAGATCTCCTAGCATCAAAAATCAATGAAGAAATATCTAATAATGGATGGTTGTAGTGAGTATCTTGATGATCAATAACATAAACTTTTTGATTGTAATAAATTAAATTATCTAAAAAAAAATCACCGTGAGTTAAAGTTGGTTTAAATTTTCTATATTTTTCAGTACTTTTTTTCAGAGATACTTTCACAAGTTTATTGAGATAAAAACCAATTTGGATCTTGTGATCATAGTGGTCAATAAAAGTCTCAATACCGTTCAATGCATCCTTTAGTAAATTATTTTGTGATTTTACTTGAACGCCTGAAAACTTTTTCTTGGGTTTTTGAAGATTTGTAAGAGCTCTCACAGCCAATGGAAGTATTTTTTTAATTTGTGGTTTTTGGAAATATTTTGATGCATTTGCAATAGGGAAATAATCCATGATTACAAACTTATATAAATTACTTTGGTCAATTATTTTTGGTGTATTAACATTTTGAGAGATTAAAATATCAGTTGCTTTAATATATTTTTGATAATCGCTAGGTTTATTTAAAAAAGAGAGGACAAGTAATGATTGATTTGCTGTTTTACATAATTTGAAAATTTTTTCTGATGCATCAGACTTGAAATTTAAAAAGCCCCCTATTTTAAAATTTTTATTTTGAAGGTGGTTTTTTATTTTGATTAGATTTATTTTATTTTGTGAAGCCATTTTTTATTACTTGATTTTATCTCTATATTTCTTTTCTCACCAGTAACCGAAATATTAATAGATAAAGCCATATGATTATATCTTTTAATAAGATTTTCTAATGGCCACTCAATAAGAACACAATTATCATTAAAATACTCATCCAAATCTAGTTTGTTATTTTGAACTTGATAAAAATCAAAGTGAATAATATTAAACTTATTAAAATTGTAAATATGTTCTCTTTGATACGTGGGGCTCCCTTGGAAGGAAAAAGTTTTTTTTTCTGACTTGCTAATTTCACTTAAGATATATCTGATTAGAGTTGTCTTACCAGAACCGGCCTCTCCCTCAAAAAAAATAATCTGGTTTTTAGAAATAGACCTAGATATTTTTCTAGCTAAAGGTTTTAACTCAATTTCATTTGAGACTGCAAATCTCAAACTCAATTAAGCTAGCGATTTGAAATCGGACACTAAATCTAGAGCTTCCCATGAAAAAGCTCCTGA
>CACMWO010000047.1 GCA_902617465.1 uncultured Alphaproteobacteria bacterium
GTGATTATTTTTTTATTTTTGCAGACTCTAGTTTAATAGCTTCTTGTATAAAAATTTGCCAAATTCTAACAATTATTTCAGTGTCAATTTTATTTTTTTTTGCTTTTGATTGAACAGACTTTAAAATATGAGTAATTCTTTCGTGATCAATTATTTCTTCTCTATTTTCCTTTAATTTAGTGACTTTGTGTATTTCTTTAAATCTATCACCAATCAGCTCAATAATCTTGTTATCAATATTATCAATTTTCTTTCTTACTTTTTTAAGCTCTTCAATGTTATTTTTTTTAGTCATTTTTTTTAATATTGTTGTACAGTAAATCTATATGAAATTTAAAAATTCTAAACATAAAGTTGCCGTATTTTGCGGATCTATGTTTGGATCAAACAAAAATTTTAAAGATTTAGCTATAACAGTTACAAAATATCTAGCACAAAATGATTATGACATTGTTTATGGAGGTGGAGAAAATGGATTAATGGGTGTTGTTGCTAAGACAGCACTAAAATATAACGCCCATGTAACTGGTATCATCCCATCTTTTCTAGATAAGCGTGAGAAAATTCACACAAAAATTAATAAAATATATGTTACGAAAACAATGGAGCAAAGAAAAAAAAAGTTTTTACAATTGTCAGATAGTTTTGTCGCTTTACCCGGGGGTGGGGGTACAATAGAAGAAATTAGTTTAGTAATCAGCGCTCTTCAATTGGGTGTTATAAAGGGTAAAAAATGTATTTTGTTTAATTATAATAATTATTGGTCTGATATAATTAATCAATACAAGAAAGTAATGAACTCCAAATTTGCTTATAAAAACTTTAAAGATTTATTTTCAGTTTGTAATAATCTAAAAGAATTTAAAGAATTATATTAATTCTTTCTTAAATAACTTAGCCAATTTTTTAATTCTTTGTGTCTTAAAGTATCTTTTAACAAAGATTGACTATAACTCTTGTTATTAGGTCTTTTAAAGTCTTTGATTAACCCTTGTATCTGATTTTTACTAAACAGTTTTTCTTTGAGTAAAATATTTTTTCTTGCATTTAAAATTTGTCCTGTGTATTTAAAATTAAATTCAGGATGATATTGGGTACCCCAAAATTTATTGCTTACAAGAGACTGAATTGAGTAATGATTGTCTGACAGAACATGAGATCGATTAGGCTTTTGGGATATATGGTCAATATGAGAAGCAAAAGCATCAAATATCAAGGGCTTATCTTTGTACATTGGATGATGCGCACCATATTTATTAATATTTATATTATAGGCTATTCCAATTTCTCTACCTTTAGGATTTTTTTTAACTGCGCCACCATTTGCAACAGTAAAAAGTTGCATACCCCAACAACTACCAAACATATTTACCTTTAACTTTGATAACTTTTTCATGAGAGAAATTTGGTTTTTAATTTCTCTTGTATTATCATAAATATTGAGACTTGAACCTGTCCACACAATGCCGGTAAATGATTTGATAAAACTTTCATCATAATTTTCATCTAAGTTCATAGATGGATAAATGAATGTAGTTTTTATTTTTGTATTAATTATTTTTAGTTGGTCTCTGTAAAACTCACATATTGGTTGTAATCCATATCTAGCTAGTTTACCCCATCCGTTTTTGTCATATCCATTAACTATTAGTAAATTCATTCATATTTAATATATTTAGATTAACCACATGTCAGCATTTATCTACAAGTCTTTGTCCGTCCTTTTTTTTGTTTTAATGAGCGTATGTATAAAAGCAACAGGCGACAACTTACCATTATTTGAGGTAGTTTTTTTCAGAAATCTATTTGCTCTTATTCCATTGATAGTTGTCATTTATTATTTAAATCTAAAAATATCTTCTATTAACAATTATAAACTTCATTTTTTTAGAGGTTTAGTAGGAATTTCAGCTATGAGTCTTTTCTTCATATCTCTTAGATATGTTCCGCTGATCGAAATGCAAACAATCAGTTTTTCATCTGTTTTTTTTATATCTATATTATCAATTTTTTTTCTGGGTGAAAAAATTGGATATAGGAGGGTAATTGCAATTATTATTGGTTTTATAGGAGTAGTAATTATTTTAAAACCGGACGTGAATTTATTAAACAACTATTCTGTTTTACCACTTTTAGCTAGTATTTTTTTGTCAATGGCAGTGATAATTCTAAAAAAAATATTAATAACTAATAATAATATTTTAACGGTATGGGCCTTTACTTTATTTGGAACAGTTTCAAGTTTATTTTTCTATAGTGATGATTGGATATGGCCAAATAATTTAGACTTAGTTTTTCTAATTGCTTCGGGTTTTTTAGGGTTTACTGCTCAATTTTGTCTTACAAAATCTTTTCAATTAGCAGAAGCCTCTGTTCTTGCTCCTTTAGACTTCACTTCTGTTGTTTGGGCATTTGTCATCGGTTATATTTTTTTTGGTGAGTTTCTCTCGAAAGAGGTGCTACTAGGAGGTCCATTAATTTTACTTTCAGTCGGATATATTTTTTATCGTGAAACTGTCCTTCGAAAAAAAATAGTCCTTGGAAGCAATAAGCAATTTTAGAAATTTTTAGACAGATTTAAAATTTTTTGATATTTAATCTTAATGGAATATTTGCACACAATGGTTCGAGTAAGTGATATTGAGCAATCACTTGACTTTTATTGTAATAAATTAGGACTAATTGAATACTCGAGAAAAGAGAGTGAAAAGGGTCGATTTACTCTAATTTTTCTTTGTGCTCCTGATGATAAAGACACTGCTGATAGTAAAAAGAAACCTCTTTTAGAATTAACTTACAATTGGGACAAAGAAGAATACAAAGGTGGCAGAAATTTTGGTCATCTAGCTTTTAGAGTAGATAATATTTATCAAGTTTGTGAAAATCTGATTAAAAAGGATGTTGTGATAAACAGGCCTCCTAGAGATGGATATATGGCATTCATAAAATCACCAGACGGCATATCAATAGAGTTACTTCAAAAAGGTGATAGCCTTGAAATAAAAGAGCCTTGGGCCAGTATGCAAAATAATGGGTCTTGGTAGATTATATTTCTGAGAGTTTTTTTACTAGATCTTCTCTAGTCAGACTACCGTTATTTTGAGCTAATACATCTAAGGCTTTACGTATTATGTCTTCATCTCCTGGTTCCTCAAGATCAGATAATATTATTTCTCTCAGTAATTCTGAATTATCGGATTGTCCGATATCATCTAAAATGTATTGAGCAAAGATTTTGTTTCTTGAATTTCTTTTTTCAAATTCTGTTTGCTCTTTTTGGCTTTGCTCTGCTTCAAAGGCTTTTTGTCTGTCTTTAAATTTGTCCATAATTCATTATTTCATAGTTGGCATGTTGAGTGAAGCCCCTGCGACATCATCTGGCCATCTCGATGTTATTGTCTTACGTTTGGTATAAAAATTAATCCCTTCTTCTCCGTGCATTCCATGACCACCAAATATTGAACCTTTCCAGCCACCAAAAGTATAAAAAGACATTGGAACTGGAATTGGAATGTTTATCCCAACCATTCCTATTTGGACATTTTTCATAAAATTTCTCGCTAATGAACCACTTGATGTATAAATAGAAGTGCCATTGCCAAACTGATGTTTATTAATCAGTTTTATAGCTTCTTCAAAATTATTCATATTAAGGACAG
>CACMWO010000048.1 GCA_902617465.1 uncultured Alphaproteobacteria bacterium
TCGATTTTCCAGAGTATTCGAAACCTTCAAAACTGATTATTTTCATTCTATATGATATTATTTAGTTAGATCCTAGAATGATATAATAAATAGCTGAAAATATTCTTGAAAAGAAATTCTTTTGCTCTATGTCCTCACCTGAAAATAAAGGAAATTCAGTATTCTTATCAGCAAACGATATTTGAAGTTTGGCTATTTGGTCGCCTTTTTGAATAGGAGTTGCAATAGGCTCCTCTACTATCACATTAACTTTAGCAGAAGATAATTGTGCTTTTGGAATGCTCACACTTATATCGTTTAAAGCAACTAGGTTTACTTTGTCGTCTTTACCTAGCCAAGTATCAGCTTCTTGAATAACCTCATTTTTTTTATAAAAATCTACTAATTGAAAATTGTTGAAACCCCAATCCATTAATCTTAGTGACTCCTGGGCCCTTGATTTGGAAGAGTCTAGTCCATTTAGAACAATAATCAGGCGCCTTTCCCCTCTTTCAGCAGATCCAACCAAACCGTAGCCAGCTGCTTCTGTATAACCTGTTTTAAAGCCATCAGACCCCTCAAATGTGTATAGGAGTGGATTTCTGTTATCTTGTTTGATCCCGCTGTATGTAAAATCACTTAATTTGTACATTTGATATAATTCATAATGATTTTCAATCGTGTACTCAGCAATTTTAGCAAGATCTTCAGCTGTGGTGTAATGATTGTCATCAGGCCAGCCACTGCTATTTGTAAAATTAGTCTCTGTGAGTCCTATTTTTTTGCCTAAATTATTCATTTCAATAGCAAAAATTTCCTCAGAGCCAGATATACCCTCTGCTAAAGCAATCGAGGCATCATTTCCGCTCTGAACGATAATTCCTAGTAACAAATCATAAACTTTTACTCTTTTGTCTACCTCTATAAACATCTTTGACCCGCCCATTTTCCATGCCTTTTTACTTACTAAAAACTCTTGATCTAATGATAAAGTACCATTTTTGATTTTTTCAAAGGCTACAAGAGCAGTCATCATCTTGGTCATACTTGATGGATATGTTTTGGCTTTAGAGTTTTTCTCTAAAAGAACTTCGTTTGTCGATAAATCGATTACAAGCGCCGTTTTTGCCAAACTTTCAATAGTAAGAGATTGTTTAGGAAATAGAATAATTATTGCTATAAATAATAAATTAAGGGGTTTTTTTTGCATTCAAATATCCATTTTTAATCAGAAAATCTAACTTAAGATTTATATCACTCTTTAGAAATGGGCCAGCAAAAACCATAACTCCCTCTTCATTTTCTTCATACAACAATCCTAAATTCTTGATTTTATTAGTTTTAAGCTTTGCTAGATTTATATCTTTATAAATTTCAACTAATATAGTGTTTTGTTTCTTAGAATTTTTAATATCTAGAGTTTTAATTTTCTCATAATCAAGTTTTTCACTGATTTCAGTTTGATCTTGATCTAACTGTTCAAATGAAATTTCTGTATCATCCATCTTTATCTTACTCTCTTCTTTTGAGTCGACAACATTTCTCAGAATTATTGATTCATCTTTTAAATATTCTAAATATACTTTTGTATTTAGTGATATTTTATCAATTATCTCTTGACTTAATGAAAGCCTATTTTCAGTATCTAGCTTAATATTTCTGACAATAATACTATTATCTAAGTTATTGGGATCTGATAATTTTACAACGCTGGGTATAGGCAAATTTGAATGATGTATATTATTGCCCTCTATTCTTGCATCTGTAACAAACTTTTCTAAAACACTTAACTCAATGTTATAATCATCAAGTGGAGATATAATAACATCCGATTTTTTAAAGTAATCTTGAGTTGTGACTTCTTCTTTTTTTATATCATCTACAGTATCAATAGATGTTACTGTACAAGATGATAAAATTAGTAATAACAATATTTTATTTATATTATTTAAATTTATCACTTAATAATCCAACTGAAAGACCATAATAGTTTGAGCAGTTGTAAGAAAGAATATTTAAATAATTATCATAGACGATAAAATACCTGAAATCACCCTCTTCCCTACCCATCCTTAACAAATAACTATTAATATCTAAATTATCCAATGAATTTCCATTCATTTTTTTAAAATTCATAAGTCTAAATTTACTTAAAGGTAATTGTTTAGACAATTTTTTTACTGCTAAACAACCTTTTTCTCTTTTAATGAATAATTCTGGTTCTAAAGATTTTATATTTGCTGGGGGTAATACTTCCCTACCCCATGTATAATTTGAATCCCATTTATTAGATCCTACGCCTTGAAGGTATCTTGCAATTGAGGCTAATGAGTCTTCAGTGTCTGTCCAAATATTTTTTTTACCATCATTATTAAAGTCTTGAGCGTAATTCAAAAAACTAGAGGGCATAAATTGATTTTGACCCATAGCACCTGCCCATGAGCCTTTGAAATCAACAACATTAATATGACCTTGTTTAAGTATTTCTAAGGCATTATAAAGCTCTTTGGTGAAATATCGCCTTCTTCTCTCATCGTAGGACATGGTTAAAAGACTCTCTAGCACAGGATAGTTGCCTGTTATTTCGCCATATGCTGTTTCTAGACCCCAAATAGAGAGAACAAATCTAGATTGCACATTATAATAATTATCTATTTTTTTTAATAAATTATTGTATTTACTGTAATTATTTAATCCATTATTTACCCTTAAATTTGAAATTGTTTTTTCAATGTACTCAGAAAAAGTCAATGTAAATTCAGGCTGGCATTTATCATTTTCAATAACTCTTTTATTGACCTCATATGGTGCTATTAATTCAGAAACAAAGCTTTTATCTAGGCCAAATTCACCAGACCTATTTACTATTTCTTCTTTCCAATCATTAAATCCTGAAAAATCATAATTTTGAAGCACATCACAGTTTTTGGGATCATGGGCAATAAGGTTATTTATGAAAAAAAAATTAAAAATTACATAGAGAAAAATTTTAATCATAATCTGATTCCTGCCCTATTATATAACCATTATAATCTAATAGTTATTTCTTAAAATTTACCAAATTATATTAGTTACTGTTAAAAAAGATGATATTTGCTATAAATATTCAATGATTTTAACAAATACAGGAAAAAAATTTGTATATGCCTCTGTTATAATGATGCTACTTTCAATGGTCCTTCCTTGGGACTCACTAGATGATTATACTTATTCTGAGTCAATGGGTTTGCTCATGAATGTTATTCCTGCTGTTATATTTATATGTGCTGTGGCTATTGTTGTTTTAAAGCCATTAGCTTTGTTATTATCTAAAATTGGTACGAATATTGTTTTTTTACTACTTTGTTTAATGAACACTATCGTCTTGTACATGGGAATGCAATATTATCCAGATACCTACACTATTGGTTATTTTTTATTTCCATCATCTGTAATTGTTTTTATGTTAGGTGCTATT
>CACMWO010000049.1 GCA_902617465.1 uncultured Alphaproteobacteria bacterium
CCAGCTTTAGCCTCTGGAATTGTACTTACAACATTTACAGATGTATTTGGATTTCTGTCATTTTTATCAATTGCAACTTACATATTAAATTTATAGTTTATTTCGATGATCAACGCTGAAATACTTAGAGAATATGATATTAGGGGTATTTACCAAAAATCATTAAAATTAGAGGATGTAGAAAATATTGCAAAAAAAATCTCAAATATAATTTCAAACATTAATACTCCTAAAATTATCATAGGTCATGATGGAAGATTATCTTCTTTAGAAATTAAAAATAAACTTATTGATACTTTCAGAAGACATGGTGTTGATGTAGTAGATATTTCATTAATACCAACTCCAGTGAGCTATTATGCTACAAAAAAACTGAATATTCCTAACTTAATAATGATTACAGGTTCTCATAATCCAAAAGAATATAATGGATTAAAAATAATTATTAATAATAAACCCTTTTTTGGAGAAAAGATAAAATCTTTAAACGATTTAGATGATGCTTCTTTATCCACAACATTGGGTCAATTAACATTTAAAGACGTAATTACTCCTTATACAGAGGAAATAATTTCACAATTTAATAATTTAGATAAGCTTAAAATAGTTTGGGATCTAGGAAATGGAGCTATTGCACCAATAATTCATAAAATTATTAATTCCATAAAAGGTACTAATGTAATTTTAAATAGAACTATAGACGGTAATTTTCCTAATCATCACCCTGATCCAACAATTAAGAAAAATATTATTCAGATATCAAACTATATAAAAGAAAAACAATTTGACTTAGGTATTGCTTTTGATGGTGATGGTGATCGAATTGGAATTTTAGATAATAAAGGAGAATTAATTTACTCAGATATAATTTTTTTACTTTTGTCTCTCGATCTTTTAAATGAAAAAAAAGACTTAGTCGCTATAGCTGATGTAAAATGTAGTAAAATACTTTTTGATACACTTAAAAACAATAATGTCGACATTCATATGTCAAAAACTGGACATTCTTTAATCAAAGAGATGATATCTTTAAAAAATGCAGATATAGCTGGTGAAATGAGTGGGCATATTTTTTATAATTACAAATATTATGGATATGATGATGCGATATACGCTTCTTTGAAATTAATTAATATACTAAATAATACAAAAAAAACCTTAAATGAATTAACAAGTATTTATATGACATCATCAACAACACCTGAAATAAAATTATATTGTGATGAAAAAATTAAATTTAATCTTTTACATAAAATAGTGGAAGATATTCCTAATCACTACGATAGTGGAGCCAACTTAATTACAATTGATGGCGTAAGGCTGGAAACCAAAGATTTTTGGTTCCTTCTAAGAGCTTCAAATACTCAAAATTGTTTAGTATTAAGACTTGAACACTTTATTAAAGATAAATTTAAAGAAGAATTAATTAAATTAACATCAATACTAGAACCATATTCATTAGATATAAAAGAATTAACTAGTTTTAATCAAACAATCTAATTTATTTAATTTAATTTCATTACATAAGCTTTTAGCTGTTTGATGATCATCAACATTAATATAACTTATAAAATATCTACCATTTTTTTTTATTTGGTGCTCAAAACTTCTAAGTATTTTTATTTTATTTTTAAGTAAAGTAATATGCATCTTTGATTTACTAATTTTTTTGAAAGAGGATGTCTGAACTTTATAATTAGTATTATTTTTTTTTTCATTTTTAACAGATAATTTTTTTGTTTCTTCTTTGTTTGCGTGTTTATTTCTATATTTATTCATTAGAAAATTAATTTTGTTGTTTCTTTCTTTAGCGGAATTCCCACCAAAATATATACCTAATAAATATTCACCGTCATTTATCGATAATAGTGATATCTGAAACCCAGATTTTCTGGTATAGCCAGTTTTTAAACCAATGTAATGATCATATTTTTTTAATAATGTATTATGAGTTGTATATTTTTTATCTTTAATTTTAACTTTTGTTTTTTTAAAACGATGTAAGTACTCTGGAAAATCAGTAATTATTTTTGAACTTAACTTAAAAATATCATGGGCAGTTGATAAGTTAGCCTTATTGGGCAGTCCGTGAGGATTTGCAAAATTTGTATTTTCTAAATTTAATTTTCTTACATAATTATTCATATTTTTTACAAATTGTTTTTCACTTCCAGATATTTTTTCAGCTATAGCTACAGCTGCGTCATTTGCAGATTTAATTATTAAAGAGTCAATTATTTCATCTACAGTAATAAAATCTTTAATACCTATACCTAATTTTGAAGGTTGCTGATTTGTTGCATGCTTGGAGAAGTAAACACGATCATCTAAATTAATATTTTTTGACTTTAATTCATCAAATATAATGTAAAGTGTCATTAATTTAGTAAGTGATGCAGGATAATTCTTTGTATTTTTATTAACTTCAAAATATATTTCTTGAGATAATGGATTACCTATTACACTCGCAATTTTTGCAAATAATGTATGTGATAAATTGACTATTAAAATAAATGAAATAAGTATTATTCTCATGAACTTATTAATTTGTTATAATTAGACATGTCTTTAGGTTTTAAATTATATTCTTTTTTTAATGGTAATCTTGTTAAACAGGATTCGCTAGGTAATAAATATTATCAAGATAAAAATAATCCCTCTAAAAGATGGGTAGTTTATGCACCTGACTTTGGACCAGAGTCATTACCAACTCAGTTTCATAACTGGTTACATAATACATCTGATGAAATTTCCAGTTTTGAACTTGAAGAAAAAAGTCAAGAAAGTTTTGTAAAGAGAAGAGTTCAAAAGCATTCAGTTAAACATAAAGAAAATATGGACAAGGGTTACAAAAGTTGGCAGCCAAAATAATTAATGAAATTGATACTTATAGTTCAAGATATCATTTAAAAATTGGTATAATATTTATTTTAATTTTTATTACTCTCTTTTTTTTATTAAAAAGTACAAATCATAAAAACTCTATACCTTTTGTTGCTACCTTCAATTACATTGAAGGCATAAATAATAATACCGAAGTGCAAATAGCAGGTATAAAAATAGGAGGTATTAATAAAATATCATTATCCACTGATGGTGTTATTGTAAATGGTTATATTGATAGAAATTATAATATTCCTGAGGACTCAATATTAAAAA
>CACMWO010000050.1 GCA_902617465.1 uncultured Alphaproteobacteria bacterium
AAAAAAGGAAAAATTTGAAGTTAATCACGATATGTCTTTTTTAGATCCAGAGTGGCAAATTACGATAAATAATTATTTTGATGATCTTCATAACTTAGGAATTACCATATTTAAATCTATCATATCTTCATTTTCCTCAGATTTATCTTTAGCTGAAAAGGCTTTTCAAAGACCCAAAACACTCTCTACTTTGAGATTTAATTACTATCCCAAACAAGATAAACCTGTTGAAGTCTCTTCACAAGACGGTGTTGCTTTAGGTTGTGAAACCCATGTAGATAGTGGGATAATGACTATCTTATATCAGGACAAAAAAGGTGGTTTGCAAGTTCAAAATAGACATTCTTTAGAGTGGTATGATGTTCCTCATGACCCAAATGCTTTCGTTATTAATACAGGTTTAGCTTTAGAGTGTTTAACAAATGGTAAAATGAAAGCAACTAATCACAGAGTATTATTTAATCAAGAGGAGCGAGTATCAATACCTTTCTTTTTTGAGCCATCATTTGATTTCATATTAGATCCAAAATATTTGGATATTAATGAAAATATCAACTATAATATAGATAATTATGAAAATTTTCTCACCAATTCACTTAAAAAATTTGTTGAATATGACAGACCTGCCTAAATTACCTTTTTTATTATTATTCGCATTGATAACAGCGTGTGGTGGTTTTAATACTGGGGTAAAAAAATCAGATACTCAAAAAGTTAACACAGTTAAATATGGAACACTCGTTGCAGCTGAACCAGTCAAAATTACTGGTGAAAGCTCTGGTATAGGTGCTCTTACGGGAGGTTTAGTAGGTTTTGTTGTAGGATGTGGAGAGGGTATTTTTGACGATGACTGCAGAGATGCTGCAGCTGTAGTGGGAACTATAGGTGGTGCTATAGTAGGTTATGTTGCTGGCTCGTCATTAGGGGATCATACAGGATTTCAATATGTTGTAGATGTTGATGACACAGATGATGATATTTCAATAGTTCAATCAGGTGCACAACAAATACCCATTGGTTCTAGAGTTACTATTGCAATAGGAACCAACACAAGAATTATAATTTCAGAATAGCTCATAGGAGATAATAAATGTTTATTGCAATGAATAGATTCAAAGTAAAATTAGGAGAAGAGAAACATTTTGAAAATATTTGGAGGAATAGGGATACTCATTTAAACCAAGTCCCTGGTTTTAAGAAATTTAATTTAATTAAAAGTGAGTCTAATGAAGAATATACACTGTATGCATCGCATAGTGAGTGGGGGTCAAAACAAGATTTTATAAATTGGACTAAATCAGAATCTTTTAGGATGGCTCATAAAAATGCCGGTGAACATAAAACAGTATATTTGGATCACCCACAGTTTGAAGGTTTTGAGGTAGTAATTTAAGTAAATATCACCTATTTTTTATCAATGGACATAGTAAATCACGAGATATTATTAAGTAGTAATATGTTAGGGACAATGTTCTTTGCTTGCACTATTTATATAACATTGGTTATAGCGAGGTATGCAACTCTTGCAAAATTAATCAGAGACTCTCGATCTAATATTGAAACAAATAAATTAAGATTTAAAAGTCAAAGTGAATATTCTTTTCATATCTTGCATTATGAAAAAAGACTTAAATTATTACGTTACACACTTTACTTGTCTCTTTTTGGAGGGATAGCATTGTGCACAAGCTTATTATTTTTGTTATTAAATTACAGCTTCATCTCTGCTATAAGTTTTGGTATTCATCTATGTTTAGTGTTATTGGCATTAGTCACTCTTGTATATGAACTAGCTGTATCTTTTGAGGCGTTAACTGAGCATTTAGACATAATGAGAACTTTAAAAGATAAATTTTAACATATAAATAATATTCAAACTGTTCGACTATTTAATTTCTGTCTTTTTTTTCTTCCCTTTTTATCTTATAGAAACATATACACTACCACCCATACTTAAAACTTTTCCATAGTCCTCTAATAACTTTGCAAAATCTGGGAAATAATCATTTTTACTAGCATTTTCGACATGTCTTTGAACACTCTCCATAGATGCAAATTGTTCATTTATTGTAAATAATGTGTTTCCAGTTTCGCCCTTACTAGGATCGGTAGGGTCTTTAAACTCTGGTGCTTTAGTAAAGTAAGCATTTAATAAATGATCAGTTCCATCAGAATAAAATTCAGTCATCCATTTTCCATGGGTGCTAAAAATATTTTCAACTTCAGCAGCTTTATCATTTGGTACAGCATAGGAAAGATTAATACATATACGATCAGTCATTTTTTCTCCTTTAAAATAAAATTAATAATAATTATACATTTTGAAAATTGAAAATAGATCAAATGGCGGAAGGACTGGGATTCGAACCCAGGAAAGAGTTGCCCCTTTGCCGGTTTTCAAGACCGGTGCTTTCAACCGCTCAGCCATCCTTCCGATGTCATAAACGTCTAAAATGTATATATTACGTTATTTTTAAATCAATCGTAATTTTATACTATTAGTTGATATATTCTTTGGCCACTCATGTTATGTTTTTAAGTGATTTTAAGTAATCTTCCAACATTAACTTTTTTTTATATTTTATTAGCATATTTTATTGGCGGCATAACCCAAGGTATACTTGGTGTCGGATTAATCACTGTTGTAATTTCTTTACTCTCATTTGTTGTCGACGTTAAAGAAACAATAGCTCTTGTGATAATACCAACTATTATTACTGGTTTTTTTCAAATGATAAATGGCAGTAATTTAAAAGTCATAATTAAAGATACTAAATATTTTCTTGTTTTTTCAACATTAATCATAGTACCAGGTGTCTTTTTACTAAATGTTCTTGATTCAGATCTAATCTTGATATTTATTGCGATTTTGCTTTTTATGAATTCCTCATTATCTCTATCAAATAGAGTAGTAGCTATACCTAATCACCAAAATTCAATCATACAACTTTTAACTGGATCTCTAAATGGATTTATCATAGGCCTAACTAGTATTTATACAATGCCTTTTGTTTTCTTATTACAATCACTTAAATATAATAAAGAAAAAACAGTGCAATTTATGGGATTAGCTTTTTTACTATATAGCAG
>CACMWO010000051.1 GCA_902617465.1 uncultured Alphaproteobacteria bacterium
CTCACCTTTACTAACTAGTTTTGCTCTAAAAAAATTATCAGTCTAATGTTTGCTGTAACTCCAAATATACTGTCTAATTTTATGATCTCTCTATCTAGATACTTTATTTTATTATCACTTATATTAATTAGTGTTTCTATTTTTCTGATTATTTTTTTAGAAAATGATTATTATCAAGGTATCTCATTCAAGATAATGTTTATTCATGTACCCACTGCTTGGTTATCATTGGCAATTTTTTTAGTCATGGGAATTAGTAGTATAGTTGGCTTAATATTTAAATCCCCAACAGCATTCACAGTAGCAAGATCTTTATCTCCAATAGGGTTGATAATGAGCATTATTGTTTTAGTTACTGGATCTATATGGGGAAATTTGACTTGGGGGGCGTATTGGGTATGGGATGCGAGGTTAACTTCAATGTTAATTTTAGCCTTTATTTACTTGGGTCACATTCTTCTTTTGTATTCATTTGAGCACTTCCAAAAAGCAGATTTTGCAGCGTCAGTTCTAGCTATAATAGGACTAGTGAATCTTCCTATTGTTAAGTTTTCTGTTGATTGGTGGACAACTCTACATCAGGGAAGTAGTGTTTTAAGAATAGGTGGGCCTAGTATGACTAATGATTATCTTATTACATTATTAGTTAGTTTTTTTGGTATTTTTATGCTCACAATATTTTGGTTTTCAAACATTTTTTATATAATTGTTGAAAAAAGAAAGATAGAGAGGTCTAAACTTTTAAATGACTAGTTTAGAATTTGTTTTAATTTGCTATGGATTTTTTGGGGTCGTTTGTGCTGTGACAACGATTATAATTATGCTACTGAAGAAAAAAGTCTTTAATATGGTTAGTGCGTATAATCAAATTAAATAATCAAATAAAAAAGCGATTTATTTTTTTACTAATTATATTCGCTTGCTTTTCTGCTTCTATATTTTTAATAAGTTATTCTCTAAAAGATCAAATTGCATATTTTGTTGAACCAACTGATCTAAAAAGTATGGATGGGATAGAAAATAAGTATTTAAGGGTTGGGGGGCTTGTTAAAACAGATAGTTTAAAATTCTTAGATGGAAACTGGGTTTTTGAAGTAGTTGATCAAAATCAAAATTCTGTAAATGTTGTATTTTCTAAAACACTTCCAAATCTGGTAGAAGAAAATAAAGGTATTATCGTTGAAGGAAAATTTATTGATAACATTTTTGTTGCAGAGATAGTGTTGGCTAAACACGATGAAAACTATATGCCCCAGAGTGCTATAGACAAACTTAAAGAAGAAGGAAAATGGAGAGGGAAATAATTGATATCTTATTTAGGTAATAGCTTTATTTATATTTCGTTAACACTAACTATCTTGTTTTATGTAAATTTATTAAAGAGAATAATTCCATCAACTACTTTTTCTTTAAAATTAATTTATTTTATAAACCTCATTCCATTTGGTCTTTTAGTATATGCATTTTCAATTTCAGATTTCACTTTATTGAACGTTGTCGAAAATTCTTATATTGATGATCCTATTTTTTATAAAGTGACATCTGCCTGGGGTAGTCATGAGGGATCAATTTTATTATGGGTTTTTTTAATTAACTTATTTGGGTTTTTTTTCCTTTACAAAAATCAAACTGTTGAGATTCATAAAAATATATTATTTATATCAACTTTATTTATTCTTTATGTAGTAATTAGTTCAAATCCATTTACTTATGTAGAAGCAAATGAAAATGTTTTAGGCTTGGGACTGAATCCAATCTTACAACATTTTTTATTTGTAATTCATCCACCAACATTGTTCTTGGGATATATTGGTTTAATTATACCTTTTGTGATATCTGCACATATGCTAATTAATAAAAATTTTTCAGAAAAATTATTTAAAGAAATGTTGATATGGTCAAAAGTTTCATGGTTTTTTTTAACTGGAGGAATATTTTTAGGGTCTTATTGGGCCTATTCAGAACTAGGATGGGGAGGCTGGTGGTTTTGGGATCCAGTAGAAAACATCTCGTTAATCCCATGGTTATTAAATACTGCCTTGATACATTCCCTTCAAGTTTCGATCAAAAGTAACCAACTAAAATTATGGAGCCTAAATTTGGGGCTTTACTGTTTCATTGCATCAGTGTTCGGAACTTTTTTAGTTCGTTCAAATTTAATTGTATCTGTTCATAGTTTCGCCACAGATCCACTTAGAGGATTATTTTTGATTATTATAATCACATATTTGCTAGCTATGACAGTAAGGCTAAATATAAAAAGTATTTCTAATTTCAATGAGGACTCTTTTAATTTAGTTAGCAGAGAGAGTTTTCTTTTATTAAATAATATATTTTTTATTTGTTCTGCACTCGTTGTCTTCATTGGAACAGTTTATCCATTGTTTAGCGAAATGATTCTTAAAACATCAGTGTCAGTAGGCGCACCATATTATAATTTCGCATTTAATTTTTTATTAGCACCATTAATTTTATTCATGGCGTTTGCACCTCAGATAAATTGGGGAAAACATGAAAAAAAAGATAAACAAATACCTTATATAATAGTTTTTTCATTATTGATTTGCTTGGTATCCTATTATTTTTCAAATAATTTTTATTTTGCACTTAGTGTATTTATTACAGTTCCATTATTTTTAAAAAGTATTTTAGTTTTAAAAAATAATTTTAAAAAAAATATAAGTTTTTATTCTCAATGGCTGGCTCATTTAAGTATAGGTTTTTTTATTATCGCAGCTGTATATACAGAACAATTTGACTACGAAGAAAACCTACTATTTGAAAAAGAGTCCACTAATGA
>CACMWO010000052.1 GCA_902617465.1 uncultured Alphaproteobacteria bacterium
GCGAATAGGTCTTGTATAGTTTATTGATGATGTATCGCCAACAATTAATTCTGTAATAATTGGAGAGTAAAACTTACTTCCATCATCAGTAATAATTGTTCCAGATGGTGATGCTAAAAAGTATACAGCGAGTATTGCTAATACACCGAGGAAAATAATGAAAACATTATTCAAATTGATATTCGAGAAAAGAGTTGGTGCCGTAAGTAAAAAAAGTAAAAATAAAATTAGTATTACAGCGTATCCATCTATCCCAAAGAAACTCTGTCTATTTGACTCAATGCCGTAATAAGATATTGCAGCAAATACAATAAATGAAATTGCTATTGCAAATAATACCAATGTTTGTGTTTTGATTTCTTTTCTAAATCTTGGCATAGCAATTATTACTATCGCAGATGTAAAGAAAACTATTCCTCCTAAAGTTGCGACAGCGTAAGCGAGGCCAACCAAAGTACTCGAGGAAGATGAAAAATCAGGCAATCCTGCACCAACTCTTAGATATTCAGATGTAAAATACTGAGGAGCATAATTTAAAATATATTGTAAGTTGGTACCCAAATCAGCGTTAACGAAATAAGCCTCTCTCGTGCCACTCCAAACACAACCGAAGAAAATAACAATTGCGGCAATAATAAAAGACACTGTTGGGCCATCTCTATGTTTAACAAGCAAATAAACGAGATAAATCAAGGCTGCTATTCCGATAGCAATAAACATCCACACTGTAGAATTTCCACCCTCTGCGCATGCCTTACCTGTGATTAAGCAATCACTCCCGGACTCAAGTGCTTTTTCAAAAATCTCAGCATCTTTAGATTTACCTCCAAAACCTCCCACAGTCCCTCTAGTTACTTGATCAAATTTCATATGAATTTGAACAGCAGCAGCACTTAATGTTCCAATAATAAAAAATACAAAAACTGATAAATTTTTGAATGCTTTTTGAATATAAGGAAGTGCAATAAGTATTAAAAGAGAAGCCACCAATACCGCACCGTATGATAAGTCAGTAACGAAACTTTGAAATCTTTCAAACCTAAAAGTTGATAGAATAAAATTTATCAAATAAATGTTAACTGAACCTAGAATAGCTCCAAACGCACCGCCTCTTCCACCAATTAAACTTGACCCACCTAATACAAGTGCTGTAACTGCCATCAATGTATATGTAGTACCTTGAGTTGGGTCTCCAGAACCAATTAAGCCTGTAAATGCAATAGCTGCGAGTGCAGCGTAAACTCCACCGATAATATGAGCGCCAATTCTTACAACGTAAATTCTCACTCCACTTGTATAAGCAGACTTTTCATCTGAACCCATTAATTTTAAATGTTGCCAGTAAGCAGTATGAGTCAGTGCATACCAAATAAGTGTCGAGAAAATTAAAAGTATTAGTGTGGGCTGTACTACCTCAGTTCCAGCACTCCAAGATAACATCCAATCAGGTGCTCTCCCTCCTGGTCTTGGTAAAATAACTAAATTGATACCAGAGAAAGCAAGAAACATACTTAAGGCAACTATTATTGGTTGAACTCTAATAAAAATTACGATTAAAGCATAAAGAAATTGGTAAATTACTCCTATTGCAAGAGCACATATGAAATACGCGACTGGCGATTGAATATAACCTGCAGCATAAAGTTGTATTGTCGTTACATTAATAAAACCAATAAGTGGTCCTATTGATAAATCCACTGTTACTCTGCCAGCTAAAGCCAATGCAGTAAGAGCATAAGTAGCAAGAATAAGAGGTGTTGAAACCATAATTGCGGTTCCAATACCCGAGCCTGAAATAATTTGAGGTCCTCTAATCATCGCAAAAATCATTAGGGCAAAAAATATAAATATTGGGACGATTAAGTATTTTGTTGACTGAGGATCAGAACCTGGAATTTGAGAGGGTTTTATTGCTGCTACAAGTTGATTAACCATTATTATTAGTCAAAATATACGACTTTGACATTTGTAGGCACAGTCGGTTTAATAATTTTATTTTGAATTTCTGCATTAGTATTAGCTTTTTGATTTGAATTTTGCACACTTGATAAATTATTATCATTAGATTTCTTTTGGGTATGACCAAACATTCCTTCAAGAATAGTATTTGGATTAATATCCTCTTTCTCAAAGGTCTCAAATATGCTCCCATCTCTAAAAACTAAAACTCGATGACATAATCCTATAAATTCCTCGAGTTCACTTGATAGAAATATCGCTGTACCACCTTCATTTACAAAAATTCTTAAGTGTTTATATAAGTCTCGTTTTGCGCCAACATCAATACCTCTCGCTGGATCATTAAGTATTAGTATTTTTGGAGTTGTTGTGAATGCTCTGGCAATCATAACTTTTTGCTGATTTCCCCCACTCAATGAGGTGATTAGATTACTCTTTGGACCTGTCTTAATACTTAATCTTTCTACTTCCCAATCAAAAATACCGTTTAATTCCATCCATTTAATAAAACCAATAAATCCACCTGATGTTTTAGCTTGTTTTCCTTTATATAAAGGTATGACCATATTTTCATATATGCTCATGTTAGGAAAAATACCCTCTTTTTTTCTATCTCCAGATACATATCCAACTCCACTTTTCTTGGCATCTAACAAGCTATTCACAGTAGTGTAATCTTTCTTGGTTCTTTCTCTTTCCTCATCAGACTGTTTAACAATTACTTCTCCGCTAAGTGGTTGATCGATACCTGCCAGAGCCTTAACAAAATTATCTTGTCCTTGCC
>CACMWO010000053.1 GCA_902617465.1 uncultured Alphaproteobacteria bacterium
GAGTTTATAACAACCATATTTTCATTATTATTTACTAATAATTCTTCAATTCTTTTTCCTTCAAAGTTATTTAGTCGACATCCAAAATTAACAACTTTAGACATTTAAATATTAATCGATGATTGATAAACTAACTCTGCAGGGCCTTGAAGGAATACCATCTTGTCCTTGATTTCTGTCTTTAATACTGATCGTTCAGTAACTACTTTGATTTTAGAGGACACAAAGTCATTATGATTTAAAACAAAAGCAGTAGCACAAGTTCCTGAACCACATGCTAGTGTATGTCCGCCACCTCGCTCCCAAAATAATACTTTTACTTTTGATTTTTTTAATACCTCTACAAAAGTAATATTAGCTTGATCAGGAAATAATTTATTTTTTACAAGCAAAGGCCCTAACATATTTAATTTAATTAGCTTTAAATTCTTTACTAATACTACACAATGAGGGTTTCCAATATTTGCACCCATTATTTTTATTAACCCAGGTATCTTTATTCTTTTAATTTGAATACTTTGAGAATCAATTTTTTTTGATAAAGGAATTTTTTTCCAATCTAAAGTTACTTCCCCAACATTGATTTTGTATTCCTTTTGAGTTTTCTTACCAAAATGTAAAAATTTATGAGTTTTAATGACTGCCTTTTTAACTTTTTTTACTTCAACTAAATATTTGTAGGCACATCGCAATCCATTCCCACAATTTTTCCCAAGTGAGCCATCTGAGTTATAAAATGTAACTTGATAATATGAACTGATTTTTTTTAATAGAATTAATTGATCGCAACCCACCCCAAAACGCCTGTCGCAAAGTCTTTTAATAACCTTTTTTGACTTTCTAATGAAATCAACGTTTTTATCCACAATAATAAAGTCATTTCCTGCTCCTTGAGCTTTCATAAAAGGTATTTTCATAGACCAGCTATAGTGATATAAATTCCTAACTAAATAAAGGAAAAATTAGTCGGCCGATGAGTATCATTCGCCGATTTTTTTTATTTTTTAAATGTTAGAAAATATAACAAATAAGATAACTGGAATTTTTCAAGGCCTCTCAAATAAAGGCGCTATCACTGAAAAAGATTTAGAGACTACCCTGCGAGAGGTTAGAGTTGCTCTGTTAGAGGCAGATGTCTCTCTTAAAGTATCTAAAGATCTTATTAAAAAAATCCAAGAAAAAGCACTTGGCCAAAAAGTAATTGAAAACGTCCAGCCAGGACAACAAATAATTAAAATAGTAAGTGATGAACTAACAGAAATACTTGGTGTTCAAAGTAGCGAGTTAAACTTTAAAAATAAACCCTCAACTTTTTTAATGTGTGGTCTGCAGGGTGCAGGTAAAACAACATCAATTGCAAAACTTGCTCATTACTGTCAAAATTCTCTTAATAAATCTGTAGCACTTGTGTCAACAGATTTAAGAAGACCAGCTGCTATAGACCAACTTCGTATTTTATCCCAAAAAAATAATATTCAGTTTATTGAGCCAATAAATGAAAATATAAAAGATATTGTCAATAATGCTCTTGAACAAAGTAAAAAACTTTTATCGGATGTTTTAATTATAGATACCTCAGGTCGAATTAGTACAGATGAGGAATTACTTTTAGAACTGAAAACAATTAATGATCTGGCAAAACCACAAGAGAATTTACTTGTTTTAGACTCAATGATGGGTCAACAAGCTCTAAGCGTTGTAGAGTCTTTTAACTCCACAGCACCACTTACTGGATTTATATTAACAAGATTAGATGCAGACCCAAGAGGAGGAGTTGCACTTTCAGCAAAATATCAAACAGGTTTGCCAATTCGTTTCTTTGGATCAGGAGAAAATATTGAAGATTTTGAAGTTTTTCACCCAGAGAGAATAGCTTCTAGAATTCTTGGTATGGGAGATGTTGTTTCATTAGTTGAAAAAGCACAAAAAGATTTTGATCAAAAAGAAATGGAAAATCTCCAATCTCAGATGATGAGTGGGAAATTCAATATGAATGATCTTTTAAAACAGTTTTCTCAAATGAAAAAAATGGGAGGAATGTCTGGACTAATGTCACACATGCCAGGTGTCAGCAAAATTAAAAATATGATGGAGAGTGGAGATTTTGACGAAAAAGTTATTGATCATCAAATTGCAATTATTTGCTCAATGACAAGAGAAGAAAGAGTTGACCCTGATTTACTAAAAGCTTCAAGAAAAAGAAGAATAGCAACAGGGTCTGGTAGACAGGTACACGAGGTCAACAGGCTTTTAAAACAATTTGAGCAAACTAAAAAACTTATGAAACAAGCTCAAAAACCAGGTTTTGCAAATAAAATAAAAAGTTTATTAGGCGGAAACCAAATGCCAACGATTGAATAAATAAAGAAGGGAGAAATCATGGCGACAAAAATAAGACTAGCAAGAGGAGGTTCAAAAAAAAGACCTTTCTATAGAATTGTGGTTGCAGATGAGAGAGCACCAAGAGACGGTAACTTCATTGAAAAAATAGGCAACTTCAATCCAATGGTACCCAAGGATCACAAGGAAAGAGTAATGCTTAGCAAAGAAAGAGCCGAACATTGGCTTAAGGTTGGGGC
>CACMWO010000054.1 GCA_902617465.1 uncultured Alphaproteobacteria bacterium
AAACAATGTATAAGAATATGTCCTATTTTTTTTGAGTATTTAGTTAAAATTTTAATCATATCCTCTTCAGCATCTCTCATATGAATTATACACGGTAAATTATAAACACTAGCTGCATCTAAATGTATCTCTAAGCTTTCTATTTGCTTATTTTTAGGAACATCATAATGATAATCCAAGCCTGTTTCCCCTATTCCAACAATTCTATCTTTAAATTTTTCAATATTTTCATTTAAAAGAGTCTTTATTTCCTCAGGTTTGATATCAAGAGTATTATTTGGGTGATGACCTAATGTGATATCGACAAAATTAAAACCTTTAATTAAATTAATATCTTTCTTAAACTCGTGTATATTAGAATTTATACTTAAAATTCGCTCTATGTTATTTTCTAGAGCATCTTTACAGATATCTGATACTGAATTTTTGAGTAATTCATGACCAAAATTTACATGACTGTCTATTAAATTACTCAATTTTAGTAAATAGAGGTTCAGGTTGTCGTATTCTTAAAAATTTTAAATTCATTACCTCTTTAAAATTATCAAAAATATCTAATTTAATATTATTCGTATTTTCGAATAAATTGAATACTTCTGAGGTTTTTGAAGGCATAAAAGGAAATAAATATTGACTAACTCTGATAATGCATAGGCAAATATTAGCCAAAACTTTTTTCATTTGTTCAGGATCTGTTTTTTTTAATACCCAGGGAGCAGATTTATCGACATAATTATTTAAATCATTCATAAATAAGAATAATTTTTTAAGGTATTCGTCATATTTGTAATTTTCCATATACTCAAACAATTCTTTTTCAGAGTCATTAATTTGTTTTAAAATTTTGAAATTAAAATTATCTTTAGTCAAATCAATATTTTGTTCTAAATTTTTACAAATAAAACTAAGTATTCTTTGTATTAAATTTCCATAGTTATTTGCCAATTCACCATTAATTCTATTTTTGATAGCCACCTTTGAAAAATCACCGTCATTGCCAAATGGAACCTCTCTAAAAAGAAAATATCTTACTGAGTCTAGACCGTATTCATCAATCAATTCTTTAGGGTCAATTACATTACCAAGACTTTTACTAATTTTTTGACCCTCATTTGTCCACCAACCATGCGCTACGATCTGCTTTGGTGGATCTAACTCCGCTGCCATTAAAAAAGCAGGCCAAAAAATAGCATGAAATCTGATTATATCCTTCCCTACTACATGTATCCCAGGCCAATATTTTTGATATAAATCAGAATTTTTATTTGGATAATCTAAAGCCGATATATAGTTAGTTAGTGCATCTAACCAAACATAAACAATATGTTTTTCATCTGTAGGGACATCAATTCCCCATTTAAATGTTGTTCTAGAAACGGATAGATCTTTCAACCCTGACTCAACAAATTTAATAACTTCATTAGATCTAGATTTTGGAACTATAAAATTTGGATTATTTTTATAAAAATCTAACAATTTGTCTTGCCATTTAGAAAGTCTAAAAAAGTATGACTCTTCTTCAACCCAAGATAATTCAGATCCAAAACCGTTATATTTTTTACCATTTTTTTCAACTATTTCATTATCAGCTACAAAAGCTTCATCTCTTACAGAATACCATCCACTATATTTGGACAAATAAATTTCATCTTTTTCCAACAGAACTCTCCATAGATTTTGAACAGACTTTTTATGTCTTTCTTCTGTTGTTCTTATAAAATCATCATTAGATAAATTTAATAAATTACTTAAATCTTTAAAATTTTCTGAAACCATATCCGTAAATTTTTGAGGATCTATATTTTTTTCTTGAGCAGCTCTTTCAACCTTTTGTCCATGCTCGTCTGTTCCTGTTAGAAAATAAGAATTGAGGCCTCTACAATCATAAAATCTTTTTAATATATCAACTGCAATTGAGGTGTAAGCATGACCAATATGAGGTTTATCGTTCACATAATAAATCGGAGTTGTAAAATAATTATTAGACATACTTAATAAGATTAGAATTTAATCTTGTAAAATAGATTGAAATTAGGTCATTTGTTAATGTATTGAATTTTAAACTTTCATCTACATCAGTTAAATAATCTGAATGAAGTTTTAGTAGATACTTGTAAAGTTTTTTATTATTTAAATTAGTTCTTAAATAGTAATTGAGTATTTTTAAAAAAATTAATGAACATACGCTTATTTGATCTTTATTAAATAGTTTAATCTTTTCAAAAAAATCAGTACTTTTTAAATCAATGAAGGGTTTAATAAGAGAGTGTATTAATTCCTCTGAAATATTTTGATTTTGTCTTACTAAGTCTTCTTTCATTGAATTGAAATCACTAAAATTTATCTTTGAATTCAAATCTCTGATAACTCTAGCCCTTGAAATTATTGTTTCAGGTAAACTTATTAAGTTTTTAGAGCAAAAAATAAAATAGGTTTTTGATGGTATTTCTTCAATGATTTTTAAAAGTCCATTTAAAGCATTAATATTTAAATAATTTACCTCTCTTACAAATATTACTTTGCTAAGGTTTAATACATTTGTATGTAGAAACTCTTTTTTCATTTTTCTT
>CACMWO010000055.1 GCA_902617465.1 uncultured Alphaproteobacteria bacterium
GATTTAAAGTTTTCATTACTAAAGGTCTTAGTTTTGTTAATTGAGCATTATTTAGTCGTTCCTCTAATCCATCAAGTTTGTAATCATTCATCAAGAATCCAACAGATCCAAAATTCATACCGTAAATTGGCTTGTTAAGTTTCATATAATTATGAAGTGACTTTAATATAAAACCATCACCTCCAAGTGCTACAATGAAATCTGCCTCTTCAGGCTCGTAATTACCGTATTTTTTTATAAGTTTCTCTTGAGCTTCAATATTTTTTTCAAGAGGAAAAGAAACAAAACATATTTTCATTTATTAACCCCCAGTCTCATTCATATAACGATTAACATATCCCTCAAAATTATCTTTTTGAATTTCAAAGTTATGTGCTTTTGGTTTAATTGACATGGCATATTCTATCAAAGCAATAATATCATTTTTTGTTTGATTTCTTAGGGCAAATTTTAAATCTACAAAATCATTTTGTCCTAAACACATATATAACTTACCAGTACATGTAAGTCTTACCCTATTACAAGTATCACAAAAGTTATGAGAAATAGCAGATATAATACCAATTTTTGATTTATGATTTGAATACTCATAGTATCTAGAGGGGCCATTAGTTCTGTGTTTAGAGGGAATTAGATTTAATTTATTTACTAAATCCTCTTCAAATTTCTTCATTGATAAATATTGATTAAATCTCTTTTCTCCAATATCACCTATGGGCATTATTTCAATTAACGAAATATCAAAATGATTTTTTTTACACCAATCTAAAATATCAAATATTTCTATATCATTGAAATTTTGAGTCAAAACAGTATTTATTTTTATCTTTATACCTTCTTGTTTAGCTGCCTCTATCCCATTTAAAACTTTACTAAGATCTCCCCATTTAGTTATTTTCCTAAAACTCTCTGCATTTAAGCTATCAAGAGAAACATTTATTCTTTCAACACCATTCTTTTTAAGAATAGATGCATATCTTGACAAATTCGTACCATTTGTAGTTAAAGTATGCTCTGAAATTTTACCCTGATTTTTTAGATTATTTAAATGTTCTATAATTGAAACAATGTTTTTTCTTACAAGAGGTTCACCACCTGTTAATCGAAATTTTTTTACACCTAACTCATTAAATATATTTGTAAGTCTAACAATTTCTTCAATTGATAAAACTTCTTGTCTAGGCAAGAAGGTTACATCCTCAGCCATACAATAAGTGCACCTTAAATCACATCTATCAGTGACAGATATTCTTAAGTAATCAATTTTTCTTTTATAATTATCAGTCAGCATTTTCGTGTATCTTTAAATCAACTACATTTAAATCTATAACTTTTTTCCCTACGTTCTCAAAGTTAATAGTGATTTTACTATTTATACAAGATTGAACTTGCCCCAGGCCCCAATCTGGTTGAGATGGACACTCCACGATTGTGCCTGGTATAAAATCGCTAAAATTATAGTTATTTTCCATTATTACCCTTGTTTAGTAGAAACAAATATTTACTATTTACTATAGAATCAAATGGATAAAAAAGAAAATTTAAACAAGCTTAAATCTGTTATCAGTAATATTGAAAAATCATATGGGAAAGGTTCCATAATGATGCTTGGAAAGAAAGATATTGATGCAAATATTGATGTATACTCAACAGGCTCTCTTGGTCTAGATATAGCTCTAGGAATAGGTGGTTTACCGAAAGGAAGAGTCATAGAAGTTTATGGCCCAGAAAGTTCAGGTAAAACAACTCTAACATTACATATAATTGCGGAAGCTCAAAAAGTTGGAGGAACATGTGCTTTTATTGATGCTGAACATGCTTTAGACCCAGGTTATGCAAAAAAACTTGGAGTGAATATTGATGAGTTATTGATATCTCAACCTGATACTGGTGAACAGGCTTTAGAGATCTCAGATACTCTTGTAAAATCTGAAGGTATAGATTTATTAGTTATAGACTCAGTGGCAGCTTTAGTTCCCAGAGCAGAGTTAGAGGGTGAAATGGGTGACTCATTACCTGGACTTCAGGCAAGGCTAATGAGCCAAGCGCTTAGAAAACTAACTAGCTCGATTTCAAAGACAAATACTATGGTTGTTTTTATTAATCAACTGAGAATGAAAATAGGAGTAATGTTTGGAAGCCCTGAAGTCACCACTGGAGGTAACGCTTTGAAGTTTTATTCTTCCGTAAGACTAGATATCAGAAGGATTGGTGCAATAAAAGATAAAGATAATATTATTGGAAACCAAACGAGAGTGAAGGTCGTCAAAAATAAAATGGCCCCTCCTTTTAAAATGGTTGAATTTGATATTATGTATGGTGAAGGAATTTCTAAAATTGGCGAAATTATAGATTTAGGTGTTCAAGCTGATATTATAGATAAGTCTGGAGCGTGGTATTCTTACAAAGACGAAAAAATAGGTCAAGGTAGAGAAAATACAAAACAGTTTTTAAAGGATAATCCAGAGTTATTGAAT
>CACMWO010000056.1 GCA_902617465.1 uncultured Alphaproteobacteria bacterium
GCAAAATTTATCGATTTTTACAAAACCTAATAAGACTATTTTCTACAAAATTAAAAACAGTAACAAAAATACTTTACAATTTGGTGAAATTACCAAATCTAATGAACTTATTCTCGATTTAAACAATGATTTTTTTATCGATTTATCTAATATAGATAAAATTGATAAGATAATTTACAGAGGTGTAGAAATTAGATTAAATAAGGAATTAAATTCATATTTATTTAATTTTGACATTAAAGATTTAGAGACTTTATTATGAAATATTCTTATTCAATTAAGAGAAAAAAAACAAAAAAAATTCAAATTGGAAATATTTTTGTTGGTGGAGACTCCCCAATTACTGTTCAGACAATGACAAATACTCTTACACATGACATTGATGCAACACTTGAGCAGATATCTCTCATTGAACAAGAGGGATGTGATATAGTCAGAGTTTCAGTTCCTGACGAGAAATCATCAAAAGCATTAAAAAAAATAATTCCTGAAATTAAGATCCCCTTAGTCGCAGATATTCACTTTCATTATAAAAGAGCACTTGAGGCCGCAGAAAATGGAGCACATTGTCTTCGAATAAATCCAGGTAATATTGGTTCTAGGGAAAAAGTAAAAGAGGTTATTGAAGCTGCCAAGCAGAACAAAATACCTATAAGAATAGGTGTGAATGCTGGAAGTTTAGAAAAATCAATATTAGAAAAATATAAAAGCCCAACCTCTGAGGCATTATTTGAAAGCGCTAAGCTAAATATAAAACTTTTAGAGGATCTAAATTTTGATAATTTTAAAATTAGTGTTAAAGCTTCTAATGTTTTTACAGCAGTAGAGTCATATAGAAAGTTATCTAATTTTTGTGATTATCCTCTTCATTTAGGTATTACTGAAGCAGGAAGTTATTTTAGTGGATCAATAAAATCTTCTATAGGTCTTGGATTGCTTCTTTATGATGGTATTGGCGATACAGTGAGAGTTTCACTTTCAGACCATCCAACTCAAGAGGTCAAAGTAGGGTTTGAAATGTTAAAATCACTAAATTTAAGAGATTATGGTGTAACAATAATATCTTGCCCATCTTGCGCAAGACAGCAATTTGATGTTATTGAGACAGTTAAAAATGTTGAGAAAAAACTTTCTCACATTAAAAAACCTATAACAGTTTCAATTATTGGATGTGTTGTTAATGGGCCAGGTGAAGCTACAATGACTAACATAGGCATAACAGGTGGTGGAAATAACACACATATGGTATACGTCGATGGAGAAAAAAGCCATAGAATACAAGACGAAGATTTAGTTGAGTACTTAGTTAAAACTATAGAAAATAAAGTTGATCAGATTCATCATTTAAAATGAAAAGAAATATTAGTTTAGTAAAAGGCACACATGATATTCATGGAGCTGAAATGGAGAAGTTTGAATTTATTATTGAAAAATTTTATTCAATCTGTAGGAATTTCAATTTTAAATCTATACAAACTCCTATTTTGGAACAACAAGATTTATTCTCTAGGACCGTAGGCGAGCAAACCGATATTGTCTCTAAAGAGATGTATTCATTTTTAGATAAAGGAGAAGCGTATATTTGTTTAAGACCTGAGGCCACAAGTAGTCTAGCTAGGTTTGCTGCTTCAAACTATCAATCGGGCTTACTTAAATTAATTACTCACGGCCCAATGTTTAGAAGAGAAAGACCTCAAAAAGGTAGATATAGACAGTTTCATCAAATAAATATTGAGTCTATTGGTGAAAAAAGTCCTTATGTAGATTTTGAATTAATTCTAATTGCAAAGTTATTATTTGATGACCTTGGAATTAAAGAAAATAAACATAGGTTATTAATTAATTCTTTAGGGTCAAAAGAGGATCAAATCAAATATGCTTTTGAATTAAAAAAATATTTAATTGAATTTAAAAAACAGTTATCAGAAATCTCACAATCTAGATTGGATAAAAATCCACTTAGAATTTTGGATAGTAAAGATCCAAAAGACTCTGAAATATTAGTAAATGCTCCAAAAATTGGTGAACACTTATCTGAAGAGAGTAAAAATTATTTCAATCAAGTTAAAAAACTTTTAAACGATAATAAAATTAAATTTTTTGAAGACCCAAAATTAGTTAGAGGATTAGATTATTATTCACATACGGCTTTTGAGTTTCAAACAAATGAAGATAAAAGACAAAATGCAATATTAGCTGGCGGTAGGTATGACAATTTAATTAGTATGATTTCTTCTAGAGATATACCAGGAGTTGGCTGGGCAGCTGGTATAGAAAGAT
>CACMWO010000057.1 GCA_902617465.1 uncultured Alphaproteobacteria bacterium
ATGTCTCCCATTACAGGGTCTAAAACAATTCTATTTTGCACATTAATAATTTTACCAATCGATTTTGAAATCTTTGAGTTGGGTGTGTAGCCAATAATTGTTAAATCATTTATGCTTAATTTATATGTTTTCCTGACTTTATTAAAAATTACCCATGGATTTAAACTGTTGTTACTGATTTGAAGTGTGCCCTTTACAGCTTTATGAGATGTTAAAATTACAGTCGGTATCTCATAAATGTTATAACCTTTGTCACTTAAGATTGATCGAGCGGCATGATTTCCTACTTTATCATTTAAGACAGTAGACTGAATACTAACTATATTCCTCATATTTTTGTATCTATTTCTTCAAAGGTTGTCATTGTTTCCACAATAATATAAAAAATACGCATTAAGAATTTTAATTAAAGGAAATAAATATGACTTTTGAATTACCAAGCTTACCTTATGCAAATGATGCTTTAGCTCCATATATGTCATCAGAAACTCTTGATTTCCATCATGGCAAACATCATCAAACATATGTAACAAATTTAAATAATCTTGTTAAAGACACTGATATGAAAGACTCTTCTCTTGAGGAAATAGTTGTAAAATCAAGTAAAGACTCATCGATGGCAGGAATTTTTAATAATGCAGGTCAACATTGGAACCATATTTTATTTTGGCAATGTATGAAACCCAATGGGGGAGGCTCTATGCCGTCCGAATTGGAGAGTAGAATTACATCAGACCTAGGAGGGATTGATCAATTCAAAGAAGCTTTTATTCAGGCAGGAACAACTCAATTTGGTTCTGGATGGGCTTGGCTTGCCATCGATAATGGTAAATTAGTGGTCACAAAGTCACCTAATGCTTCTAATCCTCTAGTTGATGGAATGAAGCCAATACTGGGATGTGACGTATGGGAACACTCTTATTATATAGATTATAGAAACAAGCGACCTGATTATTTAAAAGCTTTTTTAGATAGTTTAGTCAACTGGGAATTTGTTGCTTCTCAATTAGATTAAATGTTAGGGCTGCTTATAAAAAAGCAGCCCTATTTTTTTATTTAAGCTGATAAAAGTTTAGAATTCGTATTAACTTTTATTTTTCTAGGTTTTTGGTGTTCAGGTATTTCTCTTTCAAGATTTATACTTAACAGACCATTATTTAAATCAGCCTCTATAACTTTTACAGTATCAGCTAACTCAAACTTTCTCTCAAAATTTCTGTTGGCAATCCCTCGATAAAGATATTCTGATTTATTCATAGTTTTATCATCACCCATTTCACCTTTAACAGTCAAAAGATTACCCTCTTGGGATATATCTATTTGGTCCTCACCAAAACCGGCGATAGCCATGGTAATTTGGTAAATATTTTTATCATGTTTGACGATATTATAAGGTGGATAAGAAGCACCTTTATTGTTCGTAGAAAAGACGGTATCAAAAAGTTTATCAAACTCATCGAAACCAACTGATGATCTCCATAGAGGAGATAAGTCAAATGTAGTCATAATTAACCTCCTTAAGCGTTAATTGTTAATTGCAGTTTTTAAACCTGCGTTAATAAAGAAACTCCAAATGGCAATTTCTCTTTCTATTAATTTGGGATTTCAATTTTGAATTTCAAGACTTTCAAATTGACTGTTGGATCATTTTTTTAGATGATAGGCTCCTTTAATGTATTCAATTGTTGCAAATAAGCCCGGTGATACAAGCGTTCTTCAAAGGAAAAGTATTGAGCTCACTGAACTTAAATCGAATGAAATTTTGATTAAAAATAGAGCAATTGGAGTAAATTTTATCGATATTTATTTTAGAGCAGGATTATATCCTTGGCCTGTTGACAAAGATCTTGTTTTAGGCTCCGAAGGTGCAGGTGAGGTTGAAGCTATAGGCCCTAATGTTACAAAGTTTAAAATAGGGGATCGCGTAGCATATGCGCAACCTAATAATGCATACGCAACACATAGAATGATATCAGAGGATCTCGTAGTTTCTATCCCGGATAGCATATCTTTCGATCAAGCAGCTGCATCAATTCTTAAAGGACTAACAGTAAAGTATCTTGTTTGTGACAGTTATAACTTACAAAGTAATCATGAGGTATTATTTCATGCTGCGGCTGGAGGCGTAGGATTGATCGCAGGCCAATGGATAAAAGACATTGGTGCAAAATTAATAGGTACAGCTGGTAATTCAGATAAATGTGAGATAGCAAAACAAAGAGGCTTTGACGAGGTTATAAACTAC
>CACMWO010000058.1 GCA_902617465.1 uncultured Alphaproteobacteria bacterium
AGATTATTTTATTAAAAACTTGAGTCAGCTTGTATGTTTTTAAAACAGGAATTAAAAACATAATAAAAAAAAGTGAGATTAATAATATAGATCCTGTAAAACCAAACTGCTCAGAAAAAATTGCAAAAACAAAATCTGTCTCTTTTTCTGGAAGGAAATCTAAGCTACTTTGAGAGCCCTCAAGAAAACCATTGCCTTTAAGCCCACCAGAACCTATAGCAATCTTGGATTGAATAATATGATATCCTTTTCCAAGAGGGTCAAGATCAGGGTTAAGAAAAATTTGTATTCTATTTTGCTGGTAGGGCTTCAAAAACGTCCACAAAATTGGACTTATTGATAAAATAATGCCTAATGATAATATAGGGTAAATTAGTTTAATGCCTGCGTAAAAAATAACTACTAGACCTAATGCTAAAATAATTACAGCAGTACCTAAATCTGGTTGAATAGCAACCAATATGAAAAATATTATTGATACAACGAGAGGTAGAATTGATTTAAACAGGCCTATAGTTTTTTCTGCATTAAGTTTGTGAAAGTATTTTGCCATAAATATGACTAGAGCTATTTTTGTAAATTCTGATACTTGTAAATTAAATCCAGCAATTCTTATCCATCTTGTAGCTCCCATCCCTGTATATCCAAAAATTAATGTTGTTATCAACCCGATCAAAACTAAAATTAAAAAAATCTCTGCAAAATTATAAATAAACTTTGGCTCCAACATTATTACTAAAAAAAACAAAGGTAGAAAAAATAAAAATCTTATTAACTGATTTGAGGCCCATGGATCTAGAGAACCATAAGCAGCTGAGTAAAGATTGATTTCTCCAATCCAAAAAATTATCAAAAGGATAAAAGCATAAATCCAATTTAAATTATATATACTTTTAAATTCTCTAAACATTATTTTTGTAAGCAAATTCTAAGGCCTTATGAGCAATTGGTGCAGCTACCGCTGATCCAGATCCACCGTTTTCTATAATCACTGAGGCTATATATTTTGGATTATCAAATGGTGCATATCCTACAAATACTGAGTGGTCTTTAAATCTCTCTTCTATTTCCATTGATTTATACTTGTCGTCTTCTCTTTCACTTTCTTTTATTCCTATAACTTGTGAAGTTCCAGTCTTGCCACCTATTTTTACAAATCCTGGATTAGAAGTACTCAATTTGTATGCTGTTCCTTTTGGCTCTTGCACAACAGAATTAAGTGCATCAATAATTATTTTTTTGTGTTCATTTTTTAGCCTTTTACCAGTGAATTTGGTTGGAGTTTTTTTATTTAATTTTGGTATAGGATATTTTCCACCATTTAATATTGCGGAATAAAGTGTAGCAAGTTGCAATGGAGATGTTTGATTATATCCTTGACCGATACAGGTTATCAAAGTTTCACCTTGGTACCAACTTTCATTTAAAAATGCCTTTTTCCATTTTTTATTAGGTACGAGTCCCCTACTAGGGTTGGAAAGCCCTATATCATACTCAGTATTGAGCCCTAAAGTTGTTGATAAATTAGCTATATCATCAATATCAGATCTTTTAGCCAATTCGTAAAAGTATACATCACATGACTCTTTTATAGCTTTTTTGAGATTAACTTTTCCATGACCTTTTTTCTTCCAACAATAATAATTTCTATCACCTAGTGAAGAATGACCTTTGCATAAAACCTCTGTTTTAGAATTAATTAAATTACGTTGTAGACCTACAATAGCAGGGATTGGCTTAAAAACAGAGCCAGGTGGATAAAAACCAGAGAATGCTCTGTTTAAGAGTGGTTTTTTATTATCGTTAAGAATTTCTTTAATTTTATTATTTTCTCTATCTTCAAATATTTGAGCATCGAAAGTAGGATTAGAATTCATTGATAAAATGGACCCATCTAAAACGCTCAATATAACAATCGACCCCTTTTTATCTTGAGGAAGTAATGATTGAGCATAATTTTGGAGAGTTAAATTTAAAGTAAGGTTTAAATCTTCTCCTTTAACAGATTTTTCAATAGATATCTCTCTAACTATTTTGCCTTTAGAATTCATTTCACTAAAAATTTTTCCTGGAGTGCCCATCAATTTTTTATCGTAGCTTTTTTCTAAATGAAAAACCCCTTTTGGATAAAAATCAGAAGATTCTACAGATTGGCCCATATAGCCAATAATTTGTGAAAAATTTATATAAGGATAGTATCTTTT
>CACMWO010000059.1 GCA_902617465.1 uncultured Alphaproteobacteria bacterium
GAGTTATTTTAGATGATGGGGAGCAGTTAGGAGTCATGAAAAAAAATGAAGCCATAGACATAGCAAAAGGTAGAGGTATGGATTTAGTTGAAATAGCTCCAAACAATAATCCTCCAGTTTGTAAAATAGTTGACTATGGAAAATTTAAATATCAAGAACAGAAGAAAAAAAACGAAGCAAAAAAGAAACAAAAAGTAATTGAAACTAAAGAGCTTAAAATTAGACCTGGTACCGGAGAACATGACTACCAAGTTAAAATAAGAAATGCTCAGAAGTTTTTAAAAGAGGGAAACAGAGTAAAATTTAGCTTGAGATTTAAGGGTAGAGAAATGGAACATTCTAATTTAGGTATTGATATGCTTAAAAGAGTAAAAACTGATTTGGGAGAACTCATCAGAGTTGAAATGGAACCTAAAATTGAAGGAAGACAAGCTTTCCTCGTAGTTGCACCCAAATAAATTATATGATACTTAATTGATCTCAGTTAGTCGAAGGGGCTTTTAAAAGGGTATGCCTTAAGACTTTATTAAATTACTCAAAAGGAGATAAAATGCCCAAACTAAAAACAAAAAGTAGCGTAAAGAAACGCTTCAAAACATCCTCATCGGGAAAATTAATTGTCGGTAACGTTGGTAAACGCCATGGCATGTCTAAAAGAACAAACTCTTTTATCAGAAATTCTAAAGGTACTAGGGTCTTATCAAAATCTGCATCAATAATAATTGGGTCAATGATGCCATACTCAAAATAGGTAAAGGAGAGATATTATGCCAAGAGTTAAAAGAGGTGTTACAGCAAGAGCTAGACATAAAAAAGTTTTTGAATTTACAAAAGGTCATCGTGGTAGAAGAAAAAATGTTTACCGAGTAGCAACACAAAGCATGGATAAAGCACTTCAATATGCTTATCGCGATAGAAGAAATAAGAAAAGAGATTTTAGAGGTTTATGGATCCAAAGAATTAATGCTGGTGTAAGAGAACATGGTCTAACTTATGCAAAGTTTATTGATGGACTAAAAAAAGCAAACATTGAAATTAATAGAAAAATTCTCTCTGAGATTGCATTTCATGAACCAGCTGCTTTTAAATCAATAGTTGAGAAAGCTAAGGCTAATCTAGCCAGCTAAATTAAAGATGGACATTAAAAAAGTCCTTAATGAAGCTATAAAACAGATAGAGCAATGCTCTAGTCAACAAGAATTACAAAATGTCAAAGTAGCTTATTTAGGAAAAAAAGGAAAAATAACTGAGTTACTTAAAAGTCTTAAAGATTTATCATTAGAGGAAAAAAAGTCCACTGGTGCTAAATTAAACTCATTGAGAACAGATATTGATGATCTTTTCAAAAATAAATTTAATAGTTTAAAAGTTAAAGAAATAAATTCTAAATTAAAAAATGAATTTCTTGACATAAGTTTTCCTCCACCAAATTCAATTCCCTCTAAGGTCCATCCAATATCAAAAACTTTTGATGAGGTCATAAGTATTTTTGGATCAATGGGTTACTCTGTTGCCGAAGGCCCAGATATTGAGACTGATTATTTTAATTTTTCCGCACTCAATATACCTGAAAATCACCCTGCTCGAGAGATGCAAGATACATTCTACATAGATGACACTGATAAAGATAATAAACCATATGTCCTAAGAACACATACAAGTCCAGTTCAAATTAGAACTTTATTAAATGAACAACCCCCAGTTAAAATAATTGCTCCTGGTAGAACCTATAGATGTGACTCGGACTCTACGCATTCTCCAATGTTTCATCAAGTTGAGGGTTTGTTTATCAATGAGAATGCAAACATGGGTGACTTAAAAGGAACTTTGATTGAATTTTGTAAACAATTTTTTAATGTACAAAATTTAAAGGTAAGGTTTCGACCTAGTTATTTTCCTTTCACTGAACCTTCTGCTGAAATGGATATCGCTTATGAAATTGTTAATAACAAGATCCACCTAGGAACAGGTGATCTTTGGCTTGAAATTTTAGGATGTGGAATGGTAAATCCCATAGTTTTAGAAAATTGCAATGTGGATACAAAAATTTATCAAGGTTTTGCGTTTGGAATGGGATTAGACAGAATTACAATGTTAAAATATGGATTAACAGATATCAGGTCATTTTTTAGTGGAAATTTAAATTGGATTGCTA
>CACMWO010000060.1 GCA_902617465.1 uncultured Alphaproteobacteria bacterium
TTTTTTTAAAATTTGAATTGCATTAATCATATCATCTTTACTATTAATCTTTGTATTTGTGAGTATTTCTGCCTCCTCCAAATTAGGAGTAATTATCATAGATTTTGTTATTAGGTTTTTAGTTAAACTCGATATAGCGCTTTTCTTTAAGAGTAAATAACCAGATGTTGAAACCATAACAGGGTCTAAAACAACTTTAGATATTTTATAGTTGTCAATAAATTTTGAAATTTCTTGAATAATTTTTTTATCACTTAACATACCAATCTTTATTGAGTCTGGTTTAATATCACTACACGTCGTATTAAGTTGTTCTCTTATGAACCTTGGGGTTGTATTAAAAATACTTTTTACCTCTTGAGTATTTTGTGCAGTTAAAGCAGTAATTACAGACATCGCATAACATTTAAAGTATGTTATAGTTTTAATATCAGCTTGGATACCTGCCCCTCCTGATGAGTCAGATCCTGCAATTGTTAATACAGTTTTATATCTTTCCATAACTTGAAATAATTTTACTTACATCCATACAATTCTTTTTAATATTACCTTTTAATAAAGAGGATATCATAGCAACACCATGGATTTTTAGTTTAAGTATACTATTTACATCACTAATATTGATACCTCCTATTGCTATTAAAGGAATTTTTGTAGCTTTAGCACAAATTTTAAGCCCACTTAAACCAAAATAATTTTTCATTTCTTTTTTTGTATTAGACGAGAAGGCTGAAACACCTATGTAGTCAACTCCCTTTAACTTTTTTACCTTTATGAATTCATTTTTATTACTTGCTGAAACACCTATTATAGATTTTCTTCCCAATATTTTTCTAGCTTGATTATAGGGTAAATCATCCATACCAACATGCGCACCATGAGCATTTATAGATTTTGCAATATCCACACGATCATTAACAATGAGAGTTTTTTTAAATTTAACACAATCTTTTTTTAAATCTTTTCCTAAATTGTATAAATCAATTGTTTTTAAATTTTTAAACCTTAATTGAATACAATCGACCTTACTCTCAAATATTATTTTCAAATAATTATCCAACTTACTTAATGGTGTAAGTTTATCGTCAGTAACAAAACAAAATTTAAACACTAGTAATCTTTAAATTATCTAAAATTTCTTTTTCTGTAATATTATTTAATTTGTTCAAGAAATTTACTTGAAAATCTCCTGGCCCCTCTGATTTTGATGCTGCGAGCTCTCCTGCGATTGAAAAAATAGCCGCTGAGCTTATCGCAGATTTATATAAACTTTCACCCACAGCAGCAAATGCTCCTACAATGCACGATAAAGAGCAACCAATAGCTGTAACCTTCGTCATTACATTCGATCCATTTGAAATTTTAGTGACATTATCTTCATAGATAATAAAGTCATCACTACCGCTTATGAATACAACACAATTATTCTCGTTAGATAAAATTTTTCCAGACTCAATAGCTGCGTGACTTTCAATTGATGAGTCAACTCCCTTTGAGGATATTTTATTTTGATCTACTAGTGATTGAATTTCAGATGCGTTTCCTCTAATAATTAAGTTTTTAGATCTTTTAATAATGTCAAGAGAAGTTTGTGTTCTTAACTTACTCGCACCTGAACCCACAGGGTCTAATATGATTGGTTTTTCTTGTTCAACATAATATTTAGAAGCCTCTAAAAAGCTAGGCCTCCAATTATCGTCTAACGTTCCAATATTATTAACAAGACAAGACGATATAGCAGCTATTTCTTTAAGTTCATTTGTTGCATGAGACATCAAAGGAGATGCTCCGATAGAGAGAAGAATATTAGCGTTTATGTTCATTGCCACGTAATTTGTAATACAATGTACAAGCGCTCCTTTATCTCTTAAATTTTTTAAATCATTATAAATATGCTCCATTATATACCTTTCTTTTTCATCAAAAGTGTCAATATTGTTGAAAATAGAATTGGCACTAAAAATGATGAGAATAATTTATAGTTATTAATAAATGTGAAATTAATATTTAAAAAATCACTCAATATATTTTTACTATAAGAGGGGTCAGGAAATATTAATACTCCCA